>JABFST010000320.1 GCA_013140465.1 Methylococcaceae bacterium | reverse complement strand
CGGTAGAGTTGGTTGAGTTCGGCACTTTCGGCACTATCGACTATACGCACGACCAGTTCGGTGTCGCGACCGTGGTCTGCCAAGGCGGCATCCACCCAGCGTTGGATGGCGGTGTCATCGGGGAGGTTGTCAGCGTGATGGATGCGCTGGACTTCTAGGTCGTTTATCATTCGGTGGGATGTTTTTTTTCGTAATCTTCGTAGGCGGTGACGATGCGTTGCACCAGCGGATGCCGTACCACGTCGCGGGCGCCAAAAAACGTGAAGCTGATGCCGTCTATGTTTTTCAGCACTTCCAGCACATGCCGCAAGCCGGACATTTTTTCCGAAGGCAAGTCGATTTGGGTAACATCGCCCGTAACTACGGCGGTAGAGCCAAAGCCAACGCGCGTTAAAAACATTTTGATTTGTTCGGTGGTGGTGTTTTGGGCTTCGTCGAGGATGATGAAGGCATCGTTTAAAGTACGTCCGCGCATAAACGCCAAGGGCGCAACTTCGATAATGCCTTTGTCGATCATTTTTTCAACGCGCTCAAAGCCCAGCATTTCGTAGAGGGCATCGTATAAAGGGCGTAAGTACGGATCTACTTTTTGTGCCATATCGCCGGGCAAAAAGCCCAGTTTTTCACCCGCTTCTACGGCGGGGCGCACCAAGATAATTTTGCGGACTTTTTCGGTTTGTAAGGCTTCTATCGCACACGCGACCGCCAAATAGGTTTTGCCCGTTCCCGCAGGGCCGACCCCAAAATTGATGTCGTGGCTGACAATTTTTTTAAGATACGCTTGTTGGTTGGGGCCACGGCCTTTAATCAGGCCGATTTTGGTTTTAATTGCGACAGGCGGTTCGGGTTCTTGCGGGGCGGCGACCAGCATGTCGTCGATAGAGGCATCTTGCATTGCCAAATGGATCAGTTCGGCGGTCAATTCTTCATTGGCGGTGCTGGCAAAGAGTTTTTCGACCACCGCACAAGCGGCTTTGACCGAGGTTTCTACGCCGGAAATTCTAAATTGGTTGCCTCGGTTGGCGATTTCCACTTGCAAGCGTTTTTCGATTTGCCGTAAATGTTCGTCGAGTTGCCCGCATAAATTGGACAGGCGTTCGTTGTCGGCGGGGTGTAAAGAAATTTCCTGGGTCGTCGTCATAGTGCTTAGGCGTTGGCGAGGGTGATTTTGTCTATGCTGGCTTCAACGAGCCGACCGCGTAAGGAGTTGGGCAACGCTTCGGCAATCAGCACATCGACAAATTGCCCGGCTAAGCGCGGGTGGCCGATAAAGTTGACGACGCGGTTGTTTTCGGTGCGGCCTTGCATTTGTAAGGGGTTCTTTTTGGATTGGCCTTCCACCAAAACGGTTTGTACCGTGCCGATCATGCTTTCGGAGATGGCGTTAGCCATTTCGTTGATGCGGTTTTGGAAGCGTTCCAAGCGCTGCTTTTTTTCGTCTAAAGGCACGTCATCGGCCAGTTCGGCGGCAGGTGTGCCGGGGCGGGGGCTGTAAATAAAGCTAAACGATAAATCAAAGCCAATTTCATCAATAAAAGCCATCGTTTCGGCAAATTCGGCTTCGGTTTCGCCAGGAAAGCCGATAATAAAATCAGAAGATAGGCTGATATTGGGGCGAACCAAGCGCAGTTTGCGGATGGTTTCTTTGTAATCGGCGATTTGATGCCCGCGTTTCATTTTTTTTAAGATGCTGTCCGAGCCACTTTGCACAGGCAAATGCAAATGATCGACCAATTGCGGCAGTTCGGCAAACGCCTCAATCAGGCTATCGGTGAATTCAACCGGATGCGAAGTGGTAAAGCGCAAACGGTCTATGCCATCAATAGCGGCGACGTAATGCAGCAATAAGGCAAAATCGGCGATGTCGCCGTCATCCATCAGGCCACGATAGGCATTGACGTTTTGCCCCAATAAGTTGATTTCGCGCACGCCTTGTTTGGCGAGGGAGGTGATTTCCAGCAACACATCGTTAAGCGGGCGGCTGATTTCTTCGCCGCGCGTGTACGGCACGACACAAAACGAGCAGTATTTGCTGCACCCTTCCATGACCGAGACAAACGCTTTCGGGCCTTCGGCGCGGGGTTCGGGCAGGGCATCAAATTTTTCAATTTCAGGGAACGAGATGTCTACGACAGGCTGATGTTTGCTGCGTACTTGGTCTAACAACTGCGGCAAGCGGTGCAGGGTTTGCGGGCCGAACACCATATCCACAAACGGTGCGCGTTTTTGGATTGCAGCACCTTCTTGGCTGGCGACACAACCGCCGACACCGATAATGACATCAGGCCGCTTGTCTTTAATCTTGCGCCATTTGCCGAGTGCGGAAAACACTTTTTCTTGGGCTTTTTCGCGGATGGAACAGGTGTTAAGCAACAGCACATCGGCGAGTTTGGGGTCGTCTATCAATTCAAACCCGTGTGATGCTTGGAGGACATCCCGCATTTTGTCGGAATCGTACTCGTTCATTTGGCAACCGTTGGTTTGAATATAAAGTTTTTGGGTCATAGTGTAATAAGGTAACTCACTGGAAAATACTGATGTTTTGTGGCTTAGTCTGACCATCACCACCTAAGGATGGGCTGGCGGGCATTATAACCTAGACCTCGTTTAAACCAGTAATGTTACCTCATTCGTTAAAACATCTTGCTAGGAGCTGTTGCTATTTCCATTTATCATTTTCAACTGCACTTAACGTCTTAGTGGCATGGCTTCAGAACACTTTAAAAAGCACCGTTGCTGAAAAACCGCCCAGTTGCAGGGAATTTTGCAATTTGAGTTGACCGCCATACTGCTCAACAATGGCTCGGACTATGGCAAGTCCTAGGCCATGCCCACTGACCGCCTCATCTAAGCGCGTGCCACGCTGGCAGAGTTTAGCCAAATCGGCATGGGAAACACCCGGGCCGTCGTCTTCGATAACCAGCTGAGTGACAGGCTGTAGCTCTAAGGTTAAATGCACCTTGGACTTTGCCCATTTACAGGCATTGTCCAATAAGTTACCCGTGAGTTCTAATACGTCTTCCCTATCGATTAATAACAGCCCATTAGCGGGAATGCTATAAGTGATATGGAGTTGCTTGTCGCTATACATGCTTTCCAGCACTTTTATTAACGGTGGGATTTCTTGGTTGATGTCAAATTTAACGACCGTTCCACCTGCACCCATCACGCGTGCGCGCTTTAACACCCGTTCCATCATTTGCTGTATGGTATTGGTTTGGCTTTGTAAGGTGGCGTACACTTGTGGTTGGTTGCGGATTTCCGGTAAACGTAACAATTGTTGCAACACAGTCAACGGTGTTTTTAAGGCATGTGCCAAATCCGCCAAGGCATGGCGCGAGCGTTGCAAGCGTTGCTCCAACACCTGTAACAGCCAGTTGATTTCGTGGACTAAGGCTGCTAACTCTTGGGGCACACGGGTATCCAATTGGGTTCGGCTGCCTTGCTCCAAGTCCTTGATCTGCTGGGTGATACGCGTTAAGCGACGAAAACCGCGACCTAATATAAGGTTTTGGATGCTAATCAAGGACACTGCGAGTGCCACACCTAACGTGGTAAATTTTTTTTGGAATGCCGTAATGCGGGCAAATGTGGGCGATAAATCTTCAGCTATCGCAATTGATATGTCTCGGCCTAGTTTGTTGTAACCGTACACCATCATAATAAGGGGTTGGTGCTTGGGGCCCGTCACATAGTGTTTTTGGCTAGTGCCCACCGCTAGAGGTTGCAAGGTAAACGGTTGCCCTGCTAATGACTTGGACACAATAACCTGGCCACTACTGATCACTTGGTAGTAATCACCCGAATAGGCCTTAAGGTAAATCGGCTCAACGCGCGTGATGTCAATTTTTAGGTTATTGGCGGCATCTATGCTAAGGGCTTCCAGTATGCTGATGGCATCATGTTCCAAATGTTCGGCTACCGACTCTTCGGCTAGATTGCGTATAGAATTGCTGGTAAGCCACCACAATAGGATAAAAACAGTAAAAACACTGGCACTCAAACCTATGCCCAATTGCAGCCGTAACGATTTCATGGCGTTAAATCCTTAAAAACATAACCTTGGCCCCGGCGTGTTTCGATGCGGTGCTTGCCTAGCTTTTGGCGCAAATGATTGACGTAAACTTCAATGATATTGCTGTCTTTGTCCGAATCAAAATCATACAGTTGTTCCATTAAGGTCGATTTGCTCAGCACTTGCCCAGGATGGTGGAGAAAAAACCGTAGTAACTTAAACTCGACCCCCGTTAGCTCGTGGACTTGCCCCATTGTTGTGATCACTTGCTGGCGATCTTCATCCAATCTTAAATCGCCTACTTGCAAGCGTCCACCCGAGTGCTGGTGGGTACGATGCAATAAGGCACTAATCCTGGCCAACAATTCTTCGGTATGAAAAGGTTTGCCCAAATAATCGTCAGCCCCTGCCTTAAAGCCATCGACTTTCTCGTACCAAGCATCGCGTGCGGTCAGCACCAACACTGGCAGCGTATTGTGCTTTAGTCTCCAGTTTTTTAACACGTCCAAGCCATTGCGCAAAGGTAAGCCTAAATCCAAAATGGCTAATTCATAAATACCTTCATTCCCTAGATATTCGGCTTCTACGCCATCATGGGCCACATCGACGGTATAGCCGGCTTTTTCTAAATTTTGTCTTAGTAAGCGTGCCAGATCCAGTTCATCTTCAACTAATAACAGGCGCATCTGGTTATTCTCCCATAGCCTTGTTGGGTGGGGTGATCGAAACGAGGCTCTGTGAGTTATGTTGTCCACAGGGTCTATAAACAAACAGGCCCTTCATTGCGAAGGGCCAAGGATAACACTAGACAGTGTTGTTTGCGGCGCGGGATTCCCCCCAACTACTGCGCAGGAGTGGACACGGTGGGAGGGAGAGTAAAACTCAATTGATGGTGATTTTTTGCGCCACGTTAATGTTATTGGCGGTATAGCCTTTGCTCACTTCGGCAAAATCACCCACTTTAAAGGCTTTTGCCCCATTCCACGACACTGTCGCACAATCCGTTTTTACCACTTTACCGCCAACTGTTATTGTAGTGACAGTCACGGTAGTGATTTTTTGCTTGCTGACGGCAAAAGCTGTGGCGTTAGCAGGTTTGCTGCATGACGCGGGCGGAACAACCACGGCACTGGCAATCGTTACGGTTTTGCTGGTTGAAGCGGTAAGCCCGCTGGCATCTGTCGCCGTTACATTAACGGTGTATGTACCTGCCGTTGTCGGCGTGCCACTAAATACGCCGTTGGCAAAACTCACGCCGGGTATTGCGCCCGACACTGCCCATGTTTTTGCACCGCTACCACCCGCCGCGACTAAGCTGCCCGTATAAGGCACAGCGACTTGACCATTGCCTAATGTGCCAGAAATGACGATGGGCGCAGGACTAACCGACAAGGTAACAGCAGTAGCAGCGACTTTATTGGCACTGTCAGTAGCAGTTACCGTCAAACTATAAGCACCTGCAACATCCGGCGTGCCTGAGAAACCCGCCGCACTGGCTGTCGCCCACGCAGGTAAACCAGACAAACTATAGCTATAAGGCGCGACACCGCCGCTCGCGGAAAGTGCATTCCATGAGAACGGCACACCCACGGTGGCACTGGCGGCAGCAGCATTAACCACTAAGGGTGCAGGATCAACCACTAAATTTGCGTTATAAAACACGGTCTGACCATTGCTGTCATTGACAGAAATGCCAATGCTGTAAGTGCCAGCCACATCTGGCGTACCTATAATCGCTGTACCATCAAAACTCATGCCGCTAGGTAAGTTTGCCACAATCAGCGTATAGGGTTTTACACCGCCTACAGGACTGATTGGGCTAGCCGGATAAGCCACACCGACTTGGCCGTTAGCTAAGGCAATAGGTGCAAAACTTAAACCTTGGGACAAGGTCATCTGGGTTGCCTGACAAAACACGCCCGCTTGATCCATAGTACCCGTGTAGCTGGCTAAATTGCCTGGATTAAAGGCGTTAGCTGCTGTCAATGGCGGATTAATGGTGGTGGCATTTTGGGCGGGGATGTAAACGCTTTTGCCACCTTGGGGAACGCCACCAGCAATCTCAATATACACCGGGTTACGCATGCGTAAGAAGCTAATGGCCTCGTTAGTACCCGAACAAGCGACGGGGACTGGAGCTGGCGGCGGTGGAACGACGACTGGGGCGGCAGCAATGTCTAGGGTAGCCACGGAGTTTGTCGAAAAGCCCTGCGCATCTGTTGCAGTAACGGTTAGCGGATAGCTGCCCGCTGTTGTTGGCGTGCCGCTGAGCGTATCACCCGATAAGCTTAAGCCCGCTGGTAAGGCTTCGAGGATGCTAAAGCTGATCGCACCATTGCCTGTAGCCGTAAACACTTGGCTATAAGGCGTGTTGACCGTGCCGTTGGCAAACGTTGCCGAAAACACCACCGGGGCGTAAGCCACATCTATGCTGGTAGCGGCGGTAGTCGATAAACCATTGCTCTCATCAGTAGCGACAATGACTAACGGAAAACTGCCTGTTTGCGTAGGCGTGCCAACGATGCTGTTGCTTGCCGTATCAAAGCTAAGACCCGCTGGCAAACCTGTCACGGCGACGCTAATAATGTCTGCGGCATTCACTGGGGTGACGCTAATCACTTGGCTATAGGCTTGACCCACAATCGCCCCGGCTATTGTCGCATTCAATTCGGGGGCAACTGGTAATGCGGGTGCAGCCGGAATTACGCCATCAAAATTGATGCCCGCATTTTGGGCGACAATAAAATCGCCTAAATCGCCTGGGCTAGGGCCGTCGATACCGGGTGTATCACCATTCGGGCCGACCTTTGCTTCGTTAGTTTCGGCATCGCGGTTGCCCGTGTATTTGTAAAATTCAAAACGATACACCACGCCTGTTGCACCCGGGTCGAGGGCAACGCCAGTCAAATCGATTTGCCCTGCGGCAGGATTACCTTTATCGGTTTGGATCAACTGCCATTCCAATTGGGTTTGGGTGCGGGCTTTTTGGATGACGGCATTTTCTGCCACTAAGTCTTCAACGGCAACATCTTGTAATGTGCCTGTTGCGGTGACTTTAACCCAACGTGGCTCACCAAACTCAAACGCATTCGGTGCAGGTGCGGCAATTGCCACATGCACAATTGGCGGTTGTGGTTGCAACACCGCAGGTGGTACAGGCTGGCCTGGTACTATCGGTGGTTGCACTAAAATAGGCGCAACAGGCGTTAAGGTAAAAACGGGATTAGGCACAGTCGCTTCGGCTAAAGCCAAACTATTTGCGCCGGGTGTGGTTTCCACTAACCATGAATATTTGACGTTTGGCGTGGCAATATTGGTGCTGACTCCAAAATGGTCGCACGGATACAGCGGCCCATAATTTTTAGCCCCTAACGGCCAACAGCTGTCTGCCGGATTAACGGGCAATGTACCTGACGGTGTACCTACCGCCCATGCGCCATTATTCGCGCTTTGGTAACGAATGCGAACACCAAATCCTGTGGCATCGGAAAATTCGCTGACTATCGGCGCACCGTAACGTTCCATATTAGGCCAGCGGTTAGCCGCGCCAAAAATAGAAGTGATGTTGCTGGTATGAATATCGTGGATTTCAATTTCAAAGCCGTGCGCCGTTTTGCCGGTATCATTGACCACATCGAAGTTGGCGAGCGAGCCAAAAACTTGGGCCTCTGCTGCCATAGCCGTAGTCGCCATGATTAGGCATAAGGATAATTGTTTATACATCGATAGGGGGTCTCCAATGGTTTAGTATTAGGCAGTACCTGACACATCAACAAGATGGGTTGTAATAATGGCTGGTACAAACTGGGGCTTTCAAAGTCCGTAAGCCATGACTATTATTGCTTACACTAAATGAACAGCATTTATAGGCTATCAGGCTAAGCTGAATCAAACCTTAAAACGCCCAATGGATAAGTCTGGTTATGCACAAGAGAGTGTGAAAGTATTTTTGTGGGAGAGGTTTTAGCCTCTCCCACAAAACTTTAAAATCAATAACTTAAAAAAGAAAGTTAGCTTTGGGAGAGTGTTTTTCATAATATAGAGAACGCAGGAAGTAAAGCGACATTAAATCCCCTCACCCTACCCTCCTGAGGGAGGGGGAGTTTCGCGTAGCCTACGGATGATTTGCAATTAAGCTCTTCAGGCTCACTTAACCACGTTTTGCGGTGTCAACCGCCAAATATCGCGGTTATATTCGCGTATGGTGCGGTCGGTGGAAAACTTGCCGCTATGTGCGCAGTTTAAGATGCTCATTTTTGTCCAGCGTTCGTGGTCACGGTAGGCTTCTTCGACGCGGAGTTGGGCATCGACAAAGCTTCTAAAATCGGCAACCGTCATCCACGGGTCATGCGGGCTTTTGATCGAGTTGAGCAAATCATCAAACAGCCCGGGTTCTAGCGGGTTGAAATGCCCCGATTCCAATAGCGCCAACACTTGTTGCAAATCGTGGTCTTGGCTGATGATGGCAGCCGGATCGTAATGCCCGCGCTGGGCTTCTATCTGGGTTTCAGTGAGGCCAAACAAAAAGAAATTGTCATCGCCCACTTCTTCGCGAATTTCAATGTTCGCGCCGTCTAACGTGCCTATGGTGATCGCGCCGTTCATCATCAGCTTCATATTGCCTGTACCCGAAGCTTCTTTGCCCGCAGTGGAGATTTGTTCGGACAAATCCGCGCCGGGGCAGATTTTTTCCATTGCCGACACGCGGTAATCTGGCAAAAACAGCAAAGATAACTTGTTGTTGGTATCGGGGTCGGCGTTGATGATTTGCGAAACATTGTTGATTAACTTGATGGTTTTTTTCGCCATCCGATAACCTGGCGCAGCTTTGCCGCCTATCAGCACGCAACGCGGCACGCGGTTGGCATCGCCTTTTTTAATCAGGTTGTAGAGATGGATGACGTGCAGCACATTCAGTAACTGGCGTTTGTATTCGTGGATACGTTTGACCTGCACGTCAAAAATCGCATCGACGCCTAAATTCAGCTGGGCGTGTTTTTGTTTTTTATAGTCTATTAACCGCTGTTTTGCGGCTTGTTTGATCGCACGCCAGTGTTGCCGGAACTCGGCGTTTTCGGCATAAGGCGCCAGTTTTTTTAATTCATCCAAATCGGTAATCCAGCCCGCGCCGATGGTGTCGGTAATCAAGGCCGCCAATTCGGGGTTGCACGAGGCCAGCCAACGCCTAGGCGTTACGCCATTGGTTTTATTGTTGAACTTGTTGGGCCACAGGGTATAAAAGTCTTTAAACAAGCCTTGTTGTAATAGCTGCGAGTGCAGTTGCGCAACGCCGTTGACCGAAAAACAGCCGACTAGCGCAAGATGCGCCATTCTAACGTGCTGTTGTCCGCCCTCTTCAATAATCGACATGCGCCGCAATTGGGCATTGTCGCCGGGCCAGCGCATCGCCACTTCCAGCAAAAAGCGGGCGTTAATTTCAAAAATAATCTCCATCAGGCGCGGCAATAAGCGTTGCATCAGACTAACAGGCCATTTCTCTAAGGCTTCGGGCAATAAGGTGTGGTTGGTGTAGGCCATTGTTTGTTGGGTGATGAGCCACGCTGCGTCCCAGCTTAGTTCGTGGCAGTCCATCAACAAGCGCATCAGTTCGGCAATGGCAATGCTAGGATGGGTGTCATTCAGCTGAAAACAATTCTGGGCGGCAAATTGGCTAAAATCATGACCGTGCACGCTGCTCCAGCGTGCCAGCACATCTTGTAGGCTCGCCGAAGCCAAGAAATATTGCTGGCGTAGGCGTAGCTCTTTGCCATTTTCGTTGGCATCGTTGGGATATAGCACCATTGTGATGTTTTCGGCAGTAATTTTTGCCGCTACCGCTTCGGCGTAATCCCCGGCATTAAACTCATCGAAGTTAAATTCTTCGGTCGCCACGGCTTTCCACAAACGCAAGGTGTTGACGGTGTTGTTTTTATAGCCCGGGATGGGAGTGTCAAACGGCACTGCCAGCACATTGTGGGTGTCTATCCAGCAATGGCGTTGCCAGCCTTTTTCGTCGGTTTGCACTTCGGTATGCCCACCAAACTTAATGCAGTGCGAATATTCCAAGCGTTCAATTTCCCAGACATTGCCGTGGCGCAGCCAGTGGTCGGGTTTTTCGACTTGTTCGCCATTGACGATGGTTTGCGTAAACATGCCGTATTCATAGCGCAAGCCGTAACCTATCACGGGCAATTGCAACGTGGCGCAACTGTCGATAAAACAAGCTGCCAGCCGCCCTAAGCCGCCATTGCCCAAACCCGCGTCGTGTTCGCTGCTGATCAGTTCTTCAATTTCTAAGCCGAGGTCATACATGGCTTGCGTGGCGGTATCGGTAACGCCCAAATTGAGCATGGCATTGCTTAAGGTGCGGCCCATTAAAAATTCCATAGACAAATAATAGCCGCGCCGACAATCGTTGTTTTTATAAGTTTGGTGGGTTGCCATCCAGCGTTCCATCAGGCGGTCCCTGATCGCTAAGGACAGGGCTTCACCTGCATAAAAAGGTGAGCGGCATCCTTCGTCACGGCCTAACAAATGCACATAATATTCTTTAAAGTCATCGATAATATCTTGTTTTTGCATCCCCTTTTCGGGCAATTGGGTGATGGTGGTTTTGGGTTGGCTTAACACAAAATGGCGCGCGGGCATGGTTTTGTCCTGTTTAGTGACGGTGATGGCGTAAGCTTAAGGGTTGGTATGTGGGGGTGTTCGTATGTTAGGGTTACTGTCCGCAGTTAAGCGGTTAGACGTTGTTGTATTTATTGCCGTTACGGCAAGGTGCTAAAGTAGGGGTGTAGGTCTCATGAATTTTAGGCATTAGCGGTAGACCTGCGAGGTTTTATAAACCTCGCAGGTCTTTATCCTGCCATTCATGAAACGTTACAAAGCTTTAATGACTGTGAAAGCATTAACGTAAGCTTGCTTATCGGCGGGAAAAAACGTGTTTTTTCACTCCAGTCCCTAACTAAAACAGGGGCTTACGAAAGCGGTAGACCTGCGAGGTTTTATAAACCTCGCAGGTCTTTATCCTGCCATTCATGAAACGTTACAAAGCTTTAGAGACTGTGAAAGCATTAACGTAAGCTTGCTCATCGGAGTGAAAAACATGTTTTTCACTCCAGTCTCTAACTAAAATAAAGGCTTACGAAAGCGGCAGACCTGCGAGGTTTTATAACCTCGCAGGTCTGTATCCTGCCATTCATGAAACGTTACAAAGCTTTAGAGACTGTGAAAGCATTAACGTAAGCTTGCTCATTGGAGTGAAAAACATGTTTTTCACTCCAGTCTCTAACTAAAACAAAGGCTTACGAAAGCGGCAGACCTGCGAGGTTTTATAAACCTCGCAGGTCTTTATCCTGCCACTCATGAAACGTTACAAAGCTTTAGAGACTGTGAAAGCATTAACGTAAACTTGCTCATTGGAGTGAAAAACATGTTTTTCACTCCAGTCTCTAATTAAAACAAGGGTTTACGAATTTGTGAGTATTTGAAATACTTTCACAGTCTCTTTAGCATAACAACTGATTTTGCTGGGTTAAGCTACGCTAAACTAGCCTACGGTTGGGCTTTTACGACACCCGCTTGTGGGTACTCAGGGCGATTTTGTTTCGCCTGTATAGGCTGATGTTATCTTAGCTAGGTTACTTAACTGTGTCAGTGTGCGTTAAGTTCGGTTGCCGTTCTGACCTAGGTGTGCAAAGACCTTGCTCTCTAGGGGTAGGTCAGGTCAGAAGCTTTGAAAGTATTAAGTGGGAGAGGCTAAGGCCTCTCCCACATAGGGCAAACTACAAGGGGCTAGATACGCCGCCCACTCGCGGTGCTTAAGTGGGCGGCTAAGGGTCAGATGACAAAAAAATCGGCGTGGGTCAAACCCAGTTGTGTGCCTAACAGCGCAATTTGGGTGACACCGCCGCTAGCATTGCCGTTATTGTCGTAATACAAAGCCCCGGTTTCGTTGTTGTAGATCAAATAATCATTGGCATCGGCAGC
>JABFST010000011.1 GCA_013140465.1 Methylococcaceae bacterium | reverse complement strand
ACTATGACGGCAATGCTAAATCAAGCACTTACAGCTTACCGAAGCAACCGTCCGTGGCACTGGATTCCGGCATCCATGCCGGAATGACGGGCTAATGACTTGTGTAGATACTTATGCCCTGAGGGAGAAGGCGTTTAATGTAGATTTATCAGCTTAGGACTCTAAAACACCTTTCTTAACCTCACAACTAACCATCACCGCCCGTTTTGCTTTAACGCGTTAGGAGTCACCGATGAACACACCCCGATTTAAGCAGGTCTGGCTAGCCCTACTGCTCGCTCTCCCGTGGCCTACACAAGCCAGCGACCCAGTGCGCATGTTTGGCAAAAACGCGCCTTTTGTTGTGCGCGACCTGCCCGCAGACAGCCGCTTACGCAAGCAACTGGAAGCGTTGCCAGACAGTACGCGCAAAATAGCGTTAGGGCATCTGCATAAAATAAACTTTCCCGAACAAGATGCCCAACACTTAAACGTCAGTTCCCAAGGCCGCATCTATTACAGCGACCCGCCTCCCGCCAAACCCATCCCCGCCCAACCGCTGGTGTTGCGGGCCGCACCGCAAGCCCTCGCCGCACTGCCCAGCATCGACGTATTTAAGCTGCACACGCGCCCTAACTCTAAAAACCGCGTGTTTTTAGACTTTGATGGCATGGTGTTAAAAGGAACAGAATGGAATGTTGACGTGCGCCGCACGACTTTAAATGCGCGGGGTTTTGACTTAGATGGCAATGAAAGCAGTTTTAACAACGCCGAACGTGCCGCCATCCACGAAATATGGCATCGTATCGCCGAAGATTATGCGCCCTTTGACATAGATGTCACGACTGAAGAACCCGACCACTTTACCCTAACTACCGGACGCGTGCTGTTTACCCGCAACCGCGATGCCAATGGCGCACTCATGCCCGCTTACGACGCGGGCGGAGTTGCTTTTAGCGAGGTGTGGAACGACCCTGAATACGTCAGCACTTATTCGCCCGCCTTGGTGTTTTACAACAATTTAGGCGACAGCGAAACCAATTCAATGGCAGAAGCCGGGGCGCATGAATTTGGGCATAACTTGTCACTAGCCCACGATGGCTCACGAAACGCCGATTATTTCGATGGCATGGGCAAAGGTTTTGTCTCTTGGGCGCCTATTATGGGCGTTAGCTATTACGAAAACGTCACGCAATGGAGCAAAGGCGAATACAGCAACGCCGATAACAAAGAAGATGACATTGCGATCATCTCCCGACAACTAGGCGTCATCGACGATGACCACGGCAATACCCAAAACAAGGCCAGCCAATTGCTGTTTGACAACGACCATAGCCTTAGCGTGACCACACCCCAAACCGACCCCAAAAACACCGAACCCTACAACAAAGGTGTTATTGAAACCCGCGCCGACGTGGACATGTTTTTTTTCGACACCGTAGACGGCACTTTAGAACTGGTGGTTGAACCCGCATGGACAGCGTTTTACCGCAATGAAAACCGTGGTGCCAACCTGGACATTAAGGCCACTTTATATGACGGTAATGGCAATGCGATTAAAACGGACGATCCTGCCAATGAAACCAACGCGCACATTTCCACCAAACTGACCCAAGGCCGCTATTATTTGGCGGTAGAAGGCGTAGGCAACACCGTGACGCCTTATTCAGATTACGGCAGTCTGGGAAAATATTTTATTTCAGGGGCACTGGACATCTCAGTCAACACCACGCCCAAACTCGACACCGAATCGCCCTCGCCTAGCCCGATGACCTGGCTTAAACCGCCTACGCTGACTGCCGACAACCGCGTTACAATGACCGCGACCACCGCCACCGATAATGTCGGTGCCGTACAATACCAGTTTATGTGTGTGTCGGGCGGCACTGGCTGCTCTGAAAGTGCTTGGCAAAACAGCCCAAACTACACCACGACTATCGGCACAGGCAGCTACCGCTATGCCGTCAAAGCACGCGACACCGCTGGCAATGAAACGGCGCGCTCGGATGAAGTCACCGTCACTGCAAGCTTAATAAGTGCCACCGCCGATACCGCAACTGTTCCTGAAGACAACGCCGTCGTCATTAAAGTGTTGGACAATGATACCAGTGCTAATGGCGACAAGCTTGCCATCACCCAATTTAGCCAAGGCAAAAATGGCAGCGTCATCAGAAAATCAGGCGGCTTGCAATACAAATCCACAGGCAACTTTAACGGCAGCGACAGTTTTAGCTATACGGTCAGCAATACCAGTGGCAACACCGCAACTGCGCTGGTCAGCATCAACGTCATTCCAGTCAACGACACGCCTATCGCCAGAAATGACAGTGTCTCCGTGTCAGTCAACACCAGCACTACATTATTGCCGCTGAGCAATGACAGGGACATAGACCGTGACACTCTCAGCATCGCCTCGCTTAGCTTAGCCAAAAAAGGCAGTGCCGTGATTTATGGTAACGCCATCCGCTATCAGGCAGGAGGCAGCGTAGGCACGGACAAACTGACCTACACCATCAGCGACGGTCATGGTGGCACAGCAAAAGCGGTGATTACGGTGAGTGTGAAAAAGTAAGGGCTGTTTTGCTGCTAGCGTGTGGGAGGGGCTTTAGCCTCGTATGCGAGACTAAAGCCTCTCCCAATCTATACGCCTTACTCGTTTGGGTTTGTAAGTTGCCGCGTCATTTAACGCAATCACTAAGGCATTTGTATAGTGGCCCCCAAAATCCGGACAATAGTTTAAGCTATGCCCAATCATAAAACCGGACAATAGTTTAAGCTATGCCCAATCATAAAAAAGGGATCAAAAAATGGCTGGAAACAAACGTAAAATATTCACTGGCTCAGAAAAAGCCAAAGTGGCCTTGGCGGCGGTCAAGGGTGACAAGACCATCAACGAGGTGGCTCAGGAACATGGTGTCCATCCCACCCAAGTGAACCAATGGAAAAAGGAGCTTCTTGACAACGTGGGCAGCCTGTTCGAAGGCAAGCGCGGGCCGAAGCCCGTCAACGGGCAAACCGATCCCGAGCGTCTCTATGCGAAGATCGGGCAACTGAACATGGAGTTGGACTGGCTTAAAAAA
This sequence comes from Methylococcaceae bacterium, assembly GCA_013140465.1. Lineage (GTDB taxonomy): Bacteria > Pseudomonadota > Gammaproteobacteria > Methylococcales > Methylomonadaceae > Methylobacter_C. Next base: position 274 of record JABFST010000011.1, on the reverse strand, counting down.
AAGTCCGGGATCGGCCTGTAGAAGAGCGGCAACAGTGGGTTGCGGCTGATGCCAAGGTTGCCTTGTCATCGCAATGCAAGCTGCTTTCGGTCACACGGTCGGTTGTTTATGCCCATAAAAAACGTGGACAGGCAACCACCAGTGCGCATGACCTCCAACTGCTGAAATTGCTGGATGAAGAATACACGCGGCATCCGTTTTATGGCAGCCGGCGCATGACCCAATACCTGCGTGGCTTGGGGCATGCGGTCAACCGCAAAAGGGTAAGGCGGCT
>JABFST010000004.1 GCA_013140465.1 Methylococcaceae bacterium | reverse complement strand
AAATACGGGCCGACAAACGCAAAACACCTGGCGAGCTTGACGGCTAAGTCATAGTGTATGGCATAAACGCTGCACAGCAGTTCTGCCGCGCGTTTGCCTTCGGAGTATGCCGTTGTTGCTAGGGTGCAGTCCGGGCCGATGCAGTCGGTTTCGGCACACTGCGCCAAGTCTGCGGGCTGTTCGCCGTATACCGCCCCCGAGCTGAGGAACAGCAGGTTTGTTACGCCCGCCTGTACGGCAAAATCCAATGTCCGCCGTGTGCCTTCGACAATCGTGTCAAACATGCACAGCGGGTCTTCGGCATTGAGTTGTGCGCTGGCATCGGTGGCAGCATGAATAATGAACGAAAACGGCCCTTCGGGAAATGCACAAGTGCGGATGTCGCCCGTGACTAAAGTGATGCTGGGGTGTGTGGCTAGATGCGGGGCGCGGTCGGCAAAGCGGCTAGGGTTGCGGGTCAGTACCACGGCTTCAATATTGAGCTGAAGATGGTCATTTAACCAAACCAAGCTTTCTAACAGCCAAGTGCCGATAAAGCCAGTACCGCCTGTGATAAAGCAGCGGGTGTGGCTTAGTTGCGGCCATAGTGTATTGCCACGGGCCAAGATCGCGTTTAAGTCGTAGTCTAGCTTAGTGTGCATCAGTCCTTACCTTGGCTGCGTTAAGCAAATAGCCAGTGATTTGGTCTGCCGCAAACGCCAACATCTCTTCCGTTAAGGCGGGCTGCACGCCTATCCAAAAGGTTTTTTCCATCACCCGGTCGGTTTGGGTCAAATCGCCGCTGATACGGTAATGGGCATCGCGCATATACGGTTGCCGTGTCAAATTGCCGGCAAATAACAGGCGCGTGCCAATCTTTTGCTGATCCAGGTAAGTCAAGAGTTCCAGGCGCGTCACTGGGCAGTTGTCGGTTAAGGTCAGCGGCATGCCAAACCATGACGGAACCGAGTGTTCGGTGGCCTCGGGCAAGTCAAGATAGGCTGCGCACGCGCTAAGGCGATCATATAAAAAGGCAAAATTGTCTTTGCGCGCTTGGATAAACGCTGGGGCTTGTTCCAGTTGCGCCAGCCCGCAAGCGGCCTGCATATCGGTAATTTTAAGGTTATAGCCTAGATGGCTGTAGGTGTATTTGTGGTCGTAACCGTGGGGCAGACTGCCCAATTGCCAGCCAAAACGTTTGCCACAACTGTTGTCCGTGCCGGGCGCACAAAAGCAGTCGCGCCCCCAGTCGCGGTAGCTTTCGGCAATTTTTTTCAGCTTGCCGTTGTTGGTAAAGACGGCGCCGCCTTCACCCATTGTGATGTGGTGAGCCGGATAAAAGCTTAAGGTGGCAATATCGCCAAAAGTGCCGACCATTTGTCCACGGTAGGTGCTGCCCAAGGCATCGCAACAATCTTCCACCAACCATAGTTGGTGTTGTCGGCAAATAGCGGTGACGGCATCAAGGTTAAACGGGTTGCCCAAGGAATGCGCCAACATAATCGCTTTAGTTTTAGGGCCGATGGCGGCGGCGATTTTGCTGGCATCAATATTGTGCGTTTTGGGGTCTACATCGACAAACACAGGCACTGCGCCAAATTGCAGTATCGGGTTGACGGTCGTTGGAAACGCCGCTGCCACAGCAATCACTTCATCACCCGGCTTAATCGCCCGTTCGCCTAACTTGGGCGAAGTGAGGGCCAGAAAAGCAAGCAAGTTGGCGGAAGAGCCGGAGTTGACGGTAATCAGATGTTTGACACCGATAAAAGCGGCAAGCCGTTGTTCAAACTCGGCGTTAAAACGCCCCGTGGTCAGCCAGCCATCGAGCGAGGCATCAACCATATTGGTCAATTCAGCGGCGCCGATCACTTTGCCTGAAGGCGGTACGGCAGTGTGTCCGGGGCGAAACGGGGCGGTGTCGCGCGGCTGTTTTATCCCCCAATAAAAGGCTTCGGTGTGGCGGCGTGACAATAAGCGCATGACCCGCTCCATTGCTTCAGTCGCGACTACGCCGAGTTTATGGGCAAACAGTGCAGGGCGGACAGTGACGATGTTGCTGCACACAAAAACCGTGTCTTGGGGCAGTTGCCCGCTGGCTAGCTGGCTATTGTCCAACACCACTTTATACGGCTCTTGCGCCCAATCCGCCACTTTGCTGCTGCCGACCACGGCCAAAATATCGCCTTGGCTATTGGCGGTAGACACCAACAACACCGGACGGTATTTATAGGTGTTGGCGTTTGGTAAGGGAATTTGGCAGATGTAGATGCTGCCTATCATAACGCCGCTCCAGTCAGGTATTGTTGCCAGAGCGCATCTTCAGCGGGGTCGTCGGCAAAGGCATGGCCTAAAAAAGCGTCAGCACTCGTTGTGCTTGAGGTGATGGGCAACACCAGTATTTCCACCTCGGTGCCAAATTCTGGCGGGATGTTGAGGGTGATTTTTCCGTCACTATCGACGGCAAGCTGTTTTCTAAGTGCCAGCATCGGAGTTCCTTAGTAAGGCTTTACAAAAATTAGGGGCAGTTTACAACAGTGCGGCTATTCTTGCTGAGGGTCGGTAAAGTTGACGCGTTCTTTTTCGACTACGAGTGGCATATTGCGCACTTGGGTATGGATAGAGCCGATATATTCGCCTAACACGCCAATAAAAAACGCCTGCATGGCTCCAAAAAAGAAAATGCCGATCAGGATAGGCGCCATGCCCAGTTGGAACGAATCCCAATACACCAGTTTGGCGACTAAAAAGAAGGCCGCGACCATCAGGCTTAAAAACGCCAACAAAAAGCCGCTCATCGCCATCAGCCGCAACGGGATTTTGGAATGGTTGGTAATGCCCAACATGGCGATGTCGTACAAGGTGTAAAAGTTATTTTTGGTCACGCCGCGTTGCCGCCGGGGCTGTTTAAACGGCACAAGGGCAATCGGAAAACCAATCTCACATAACAGCCCCCGAAAATACGGGTAGGGGTCTTGGATAGTGCGCAAAATATTGATGACCTCCCGGTCAAACAAACCCGCGCCCGTGGCGTTATTGACCAGCGGCACTTCGGAAATGCGTGCGATAAGGCGGTAATAGGCTTTACGCAAGCCAAACATCAGCCGAGATTCTTCGCTTTCGGGCTTGACCGCCAGCACGGTCTTATAGCCTAGTTCCCATTGTTTGATAAATTCGGCGATGATTTCCGGCGGGTCCTGCAAGTCCGAGGCAATCAGCACGCACGCGTCGCCCGTGGTTTGCAACATGGCGTAGTAAGGCGAACGGATATGCCCAAAATTGCGTACATTCACAATCAGCTTTAAGCGTGGGTCGTGTGCGGCTAGGGCCTTAATTTTGGCGACCGTGCCATCGGTGG
>JABFST010000027.1 GCA_013140465.1 Methylococcaceae bacterium | reverse complement strand
TCCCTAGGCTGCTGTCATTTCTGTTGCTGGTCATGCTCTCGTCAACTGTACACAGTGACGACCTAAAGGTTGCGGCCAATGACTTGGCCAACGTGCTTAACCCCGCCTTGGCAGAACGCTTGTTGCTGATTGGCTTTCCCGACCAATCGCTTAACCGCGTCCAAAGCGCATCTTCAGGCACTTACCGAAAGCGGGGCAGCTACCAGAGTTCTAGCTGGAGCCAACGGCTTTCCGATGCCATCGCCCAAGACTACCCTATTGCAAAACTTACCGAATGGCCGATGTCCGTTGTCGGTGTGCATTGTGTCGTTTATCAAGTGCTAGGCAACGCCTCGGTGGAATCGACGATTGCCCAATTAAGCAAAGATCCTAGGGTGCGCATCGTCCAAAATATGCACATATTTAAAACCAAAGCCCACCAATACAACGACCCTTATTTCAAATTGCAAGCCAATCTACAACAAATGGACATAGGCTTGGCGCACAGCAAAAGCACAGGCAAAAACAGCACCATCGCCATGATCGATACGGGCGTAGACCTGGATCATCCAGAATTGGCAGGGCAAATCAGCGCAAGTGAAAATTTTGCCAGCCAAATTTCCGCCAGCTTTGCCAATGACAAACATGGCACCGCCGTCGCGGGCATTATGGTGGCAAGAAGTGACAACGGCACGGGCATTATCGGCATTGCACCCGATGCCAAACTGATCGCCTTAAAAGCGTGCTGGCCCGACCAAGCCGATGCGATGGCGGCAGTATGCAACAGCTTTACGCTGGCGCTAGCCGTCAACAAAGCCATCCAATCTGGGGCAAAAATTCTTAACATGAGCCTGACTGGCCCGAAAGATGCTTTTTTGGAGCTGTTGTTGAATAAGGCCATTGAAGACGGCATGATTGTGGTTGCCGCCGACGCTGGCGAACAAAATGCCCAAGAGAATTTTCCGGCTTCGTTAAAAAATGTCATTTCCGTACAGTCATTAAATCCCATCAGGCAAATCCCGCCGCTCATCAGCATCACCGCTCCAGGTGAAAAAATACTCACCACCCTGCCGCACGGCACTTATGATTTTATCTCGGGAAGTTCGATTGCAGCCGCTGAAGTGTCGGGCATCATCGCGTTGTTGCTGGAACTTAAGCCCGACCTAGACATTAACGAAGTGCAGGCTATCTTGCAGACCTCTGAATTGCCCAACCCAGAAACAGCTTTTTCAGGCATTAACGCCAATACTGCTGTCCTTAAGCTGTGCGCCTCAACCAACTGTCCGAGTACGTTTTAGGCGACGAAGGGGCTGACCCCTTTTTTTGCTTAGGTCATAGATTCATCTCAGCAGCATACCCCTACCACGCAATCCCCACCCCGCAGCTTCACGCATCACTCTAACAGTTCATGCACCACTCATCTTAAAATGCTAGCCTATGTGTGCGGGACAAGCAGATCCCTTTAAACTATAGGCAACCGCAATGCCTGTGCTAAACCCTAAGCAAAACCCACGGAGAAAAATGTATGCGCCTTCTTATCGTAGAAGATGAACCCTTGCTGTGCGAACAACTCCGCCATTATCTGGCGGCGAAAGGTTTTGCGGTGGATAAGGCCCATACGGGCAAGGACGGTTTATTCATGGCCAAGGAGTATCCGATTGATCTGGCGATTATTGATTTGGGCTTGCCCGATTTTTCGGGTATTGAGCTGATTAAGCGGTTGCGCGACAGCAATGTTACTGTGCCTGTGCTTATTTTAACGGCACGCAGCAGTTGGCAAGATAAGGTTGAAGGTTTGCATACCGGGGCTGATGATTATTTGGTCAAACCTTTCCAATACGAAGAATTGCTGGCGCGTATCCAAGCCTTGATACGGCGTGCGGCAAAACTGGCCCATCCGGTCATTCAGCACGGCCCGGTCACGGTGGACATTAACACGCGTGATGTCAGTGTTGCTGGCGTTAAGGTCAGGTTGACGGCTTTTCAATATAAGGTGCTGGAATATTTGCTGCTGCATAAAGGCGAGTGGGTTAACAAAACGCAGTTGACGTTTCATCTCTATGATGAAGACGAAGAACCGGAGGGCGGCAGCATAGAGGCGTTTATTTTGCAAATCAGAAACAAACTCGATCCCCAGCGCACGCTTAAGCTGATTGAAAGCAAGCGCGGGCAAGGCTACCGCATTCCGCCCACCCTACCTTAAGGTCTATTATGCGCACCCAATCATTAAGTTTTCGTCTGCTCATTTCCGAAGGATTGGTCTTGGCGGTGTTTTTTACGCTGGTGGCGGTCATTCTTGAGCAAGGCTTTCGGGAAAGTGCCGAACAAGCCCTTAAGGACCGTTTGCAAGTCCAGGTTTATGCCTTGCTATCGGCTGCCAAGCTCAGTGATGCGGGCGATTTGGCGATGCCCGCCAGTTTGTATGAACCGCGTTTCGCCATCCCCGGCGCAGGGCTGTACGCGTTTATCCACCAGCCGCCGCAACAACCGTTATGGCGTTCGCAATCGGCGCTGGGCTTGGATCCGATAGCCCTACCCCCGCAATTGCCGCTAGGCGAATCAAAATTTGTCGCCATCCAACACAACCGTTACGCCTTGCATACCCATGTGTTGTTAAAGAATGCCCACGGTGCGGAACGTAGTTTTATTTTTACCGTGACGGAAGATGCGCAGTTCGTCAGCAGCAAAATTGCGCATCTGCAAGAAACTTTACGCACCAGCTTATTATTCATCGGGATTATGCTGGTGGCTATCCAATTTACCTTGCTGCGCTGGAGCTTAAAGCCGCTACGGCTAATAGTGCAAGACCTTAAGGCGGTCGAAACGGGCGATAAAACCCACCTAGACGGGCTCTACCCGAGTGAGCTGGCAGGTTTGGCGGGCAGTTTAAATGCGTTTATTGCCCATGAACAGGCTTTGCTCAAGCGTTACCGTAACGATTTGCTGGCGTTGGCGCATAGCATAAAAAACCCCCTCGCCATTTTGTACGGCTGTGTTGATGCCTGTACTGGCAAACAAGAAACCGTCCATGAACAATTGGAGAAAATGAACCGGATAGTGGACTACCAACTGAAAAAAGCCGCCGCCAAAGGCAAATATAACGCCCTTAAAACCGTGGATATTGCCAACGTCATCACTAAAGTCACCGACTCGCTCAACAAAGTGTATATGGATAAAAACGTCCGCACGACTCTTAACATGCCCGAACATTGCCCAGTTTATTGCGAAGAGGGGGATTTGTATGAAATCGTCGGCAATTTAATGGATAACGCTTACAAATGGTGCCATCAACAAGTGACGGTCAGCATTCAACTCAACCAACGCACCAATCGCCGCGATTTTTCTGCATTGTTGCTGGTTGAAGATGACGGCGACGGCATTCCCGTAGGCAAATTTAATGACATCTTAAAGCCGGGCATTCGTGCCGACGAAAACGTCGCGGGGCATGGGGTCGGCATGGCGGTGGTGAATGAATTGACTGATTTTTTGGGCGGTAAATTAGAAGGCGGCAAAAGTTTGGCATTAGGCGGTATGAAATGGCGGGTTTATTTGCCCTAAGGTGTGTATTTTATTGCCGTTTTTAGGGGATTCACCGATAATCGGCAGTCAGCACAACTCGCTATTGGCATTCTTGCCAATGCGGCACAACCCTTCTTTCACCTAATGCAGGAGCCTCTGGTCATGGGCAATCAGCCACACAGCATCATCGAAGACATACTCAACGCTGCACGTTGGACACCCAGCGGCGATAACATGCAAACTTGGCGCTTTGAACTTATCGATAGCCGACATTTTGTCGTGCATGGCTATGATACGCGCGACCATTGCGTTTACGATTTACAAGGCCATGCCAGCCAAATGGCCCTAGGCGCACTGCAAGAAAGCATTGCCATTGCGGCTAGCCATTATGGTTATCGGGCGCAATTCCAATTGCGTGCCGATAGCCCAGAAACCAAACCTACGATAGACGTTACCATCGCCGAAGATGTCAACATCAGCCCCGACCCGTTATTTGCGTTTTTGCCTATCCGCAGCGTACAACGCCGCCCGTTAAAAACCACGCCACTGAGTGCCCAACAAAAAGCCGCGCTGGAACAAGCCGTCGGCGGTGCATATTCGGTACGCTGGGTGGAAGGTTTAGGCAACCGTTGGCAAGCCGCCAAACTGATGTTTATGAATGGCAAACTGCGTTTGACCCTGCCCGAAGCGTTCCGCACCCACAGCACGGTCATTGAATGGAATGCACAATTTAGTGACGACAAAATACCCGACCAAGCCGTGGGCCTAGACCCTATGGCAACGCGGCTGATGCAATGGGCTATGCACAGTTGGCAACGGGTGGCGTTTTTGAACACCTATTTGTCCGGTACGGTGCTACCTGGCTTGGAACTGGACGTATTGCCCAGTTTGGGCTGTGCTGCACACTTTGCCTTAGTCGCCAACAGCCAAGCCCAAAGCATCCAAGATTACTTTAACGCAGGGCGAGCCTTGCAACGCTTTTGGCTGACTGTAACGCAACTTAATTTGCAGCTGCAACCGGAAATGACACCGCTGATTTTTTCTGGCTATATCCGCGACAACGTGACCTTTACCCAACAAGCCCCTTTAGTCAGCTATGCCACCAAAATAACCCAGCGTTTTGAGCAAGTGTTTGGCAAAGACGAAACCACGCGTGCCGTATTTGTCGGCAGGGTGGGTAGTGGCGATCCGGCTTCGGCGCGGTCGTTGCGCTTGTCCGTAGCGCAATTGTTGACGGCAAAAGCGTAAAAGACCGTGAAAGTATTCCGATAATTAGGCAAAAACGATTTTCTGCTTTCAAGAATTAATGGTTTACGCTGTTGATTGATACCCTTGCATAGCTAATTTTCATAATTTTTTGTCCCTGATTTATGGCACAAATCAGCCTATGTTTATCGGTGATATAACTTTGTGTTATATATCTTGTATTGTTTCCGTGTTGATATTTGCAACGCATTTGGTTGATACTGAAAATTCAGATTGATTTAACTAAGATTGAATTTATGAGAACAGAACACACTCCCGCCGAAGTGAATATCCATTTGCGGGCAAAGGCACACGACCGATTGCTTATCGACCAAGCAGCCGAATTGCTTGGCTCTAACCGCTCACAATTTATGATGGCATCGGCGCTTAAAGAAGCGAAAAGCGTAATCCTTGACCAAACTTCAATTTATGTGGATAACAAGACATTCCAAAAAGTCTTGGATTGGTTAGACACACCCGCAACACAAGAACAAATTGAAGGTATGAAACGATTGCAAGCAACCAAATCGTGAATGAATTTACCAAGCCCGTCCCGCTGACCGCAATACATGATACCGAGGATTTTGGGTCGGGTGAAGAAACACTAGATAATTGGTTGCGGGAACGGGCATTGGACAACATGGCAGCATCGGCAAGCCGAACCTATGTCATTTGTCCACCTAACTCGCGTAAGGTGATCGGGTACTACGCTATTTGCATGGGGCAGATTTTTAACCTAGAGGTTATTGGCTCTATGCGTAGGAATATGCCCCGTCAGATTCCAGCGGTGATTCTTGGGCGTTTGGCTATTGATGAAAAATGGCAGGGGCAAGGGCTAGGCAAGGAATTGCTTCAAGATGCAGTGCAAAGGTCTGTCCGTGCTGCTCAGGAAATTTCCGCACGTCTTTTGATTGTTCACGCCATTTCTGCAAATTCAGAGGCTTTTTATTCCCATTTTGGTTTCACCCGACTACCGACCGAAACGCCAACCTACGCCCTGGACCTTGTCAAATTTGCCACCCTTCCAGAATAACCCCTCATAAACTCTATTTGTGTCAAATATCTTAACTTTTGGCACAAAGCGTGTAGAAATTACGGTTTAAGCAATCCAACCCCTGCCTTAAAAAAACCAAAGTGGTCAGCCCGCTTTGATTTCTTAACCGCTCCTAAACCCCGTCTTCTTCAAAATCCGTGTGCTATACAGCACTTCGCCGCCTAAATTAAATTCCCCCAACACCGCGCTAATCTGGGCGATTTGCCCGTCTACCTCTGCTAGGCTTTTGCCATGCACCATTGCGAATAAATTGTAAGGCCATTCAGGAAGATGGCGGGGGCGATGGTAGCAGTGGCTGACAAATGGCAATTGCCCAATTTGTGCGCCTAAGGCATCAACGTGGACATCCGGCACATTCCAAACCGTCATGCCGTTATAGCGGTAGCCGAGTTTGTAGTGGTTAGGCACAGCACCAATGCGGCGGATACTGCCCGCCGCCTGCATGGCAACAAGCCGTGCCATCACTTGTTCGGCACTGATGCCCAGTTGTTCGGCTAGGGCTTGGTAAGGTTCGGGGACTAGCGGCAAACCCGCTTGGGTGGCGCGCATCAGCGCCAAATCGGTGGCATCCATATTAAGCTTCCAAGCGTAAGCCGACAAAATATTCGTTAATTTTAGGCATGTTATAAACAGGCAATCCGGTTTGTTGTTCGATGTCGGCGAGGGCTTGCTGTAGCTGCGCAGGGGTTTCGGTCGCCAGCACAAACCACATGTTTAAGACATGGTTGCGCTGGTAATTGTGTGCCACCTCGGGGAAGGCGTTGATGATGTCGGTCACTTCGTCGTAGCGTTCCAGCGGCACTTTTACGGCGGCTAAGGTCAGTGCGCCGCCCACCCGTTCGGCATGGTATAGCGGCCCAAAGCGGCTTAACGTGCCGTCTGCCAACAAGGCTTGTAAACGCGCTAGCAATTCGGCCTCGCTGATGCCCAGTTGCTGGGCGGCGTGCTGGTACGGGGCGGGGCAAACCGGAAAACCGTCTTGTAATTGGTTGATAATCTGGCGGTCGATGTTATCCATAAGCACGTTGTTTGCTGGCGCGTGGGTATAGGGCACCGCGTTGTTTAAAACATTGGCGGCTGAATAAAATTTCGCGCTTAAAGTCGGTCAGCTGGCAAGCACTGTCCAATTGCGCCAGTTGCGCCAATACGGTGGCGCGGTCTTTGCCGTGGATCATGCAGTACAGGTTATAAGGCCACGCTTCTAGGCGCGGGCGTTGGTAGCATAAGGTGACAAACTCATAACGGCTTAATTGCGTTCCTAATGCGTGGATCAAAGCATCAGGGATGTCCCAAACAATCATCGCATTGGCGTTATAGCCCAAGGGACGATGTTTGACGATCACACCTAAGCGTTTAATCAAACCTAGGTGTTTAAGGCGGGTTAGTCGCTCGATGACTTCAGTTTCGGGCATTGCGATAGCATCGCCTATCGCCTGATACGGTCTTGCACACAGCGGCAAGCCGAGTTGGATGTGCGCCAATAGCTGGCGGTCGCGGGCATCAAGCATGGGCTAAATCCAGTGGGAAACCCAAGTCGATAAAAAACTCCTGGACTAACGGCAACGACAGCGCGGTGTAGCCTGTGTGCTGTTCAATATCGTCCAACACAGCTTGCAAATGCGCGGCATCGGCTGCAATCAGCACAAACCATAAGTTAAAGTGATGCTCGCGTTCATAATTGTGGTTGACTTCGGGGTAAGCACTAACCAAATCGGCAACCGCCTGTAACTCGTCAGCGGGGACTGCCATCGCCACTAAGGTGCTGGCGCCGATTTGGTTGGGGCGGATGACCGGGCCGATGCGGCTGATATAGTGCCGGGCGTTGAGTTCGGCAAACGCCGCCAACACGGCTTGCTCAGTCACGCCCAATTGTTCGGCTATGTCTTGGTAAGGTCTGGCAGATAAAGGGAAATCGCGCTGAAAATCATTCAGCAAGCGTTGCTGTAACGGCGACAACATCCTATAAGCCTATCCGGTGGGCGCGGGCGCTAAAAAAAATGCCGTTGGGTTTCAGCGCGGGCAAGCGGGCGATGGTTTGCAAGGTTTCGGTGTCATAGACCAGCACTTGGTCATCATCGCGCACCGCCACCCACACTTGTTCGCCGCGCGGGGTAAATTCGCAATGCAGCACTGCTTTACCCGGCGTTAAGGTTTGTTTGACTGCCAAGGATTGCACATCCAGCACTTGCAATAAGTTGTTGTCGGGCATTGCAAAATTCACCCACACTTGGCGTGCGTCCGGTCTTGCCATCACAAACACGGGTTGCCCCGCCACGGGAATCGCTTTTAGCAATTGCCAGGTTTTTTTGTCCAACACCCACACTTCATGCTTGCCGATGGCGGGCACAAACACCGTATCCCCGGCCACCGCCCAGCCTTCAAGATGGGGCATTTTGTACACGGGTTGTTTGTCTTCGGGTTTGATTTGGTCGGCAAGTATGCGTTTGACTCCTGCTTGGGGATTCCACAAATCCAATAAGGCCATGCCCGGCTCGCCGAACAGCCCCGCAATATAATAGCGTCCGTCTGGCGTAATCAGGGCATCGTAAGGTTGTTTGCCGATGTTTTTAAATTTTTCGATAACAGGTTGTTTAGGGTTTTTGACATCCAATGTCCAAATTTCGCCCGCATCAAACAAGCTGAACACAAAGCGTTGCCCTGGCACATCCACCAAGCCCACTACTTTGGATAGTTTGCCATCGCCGTAGCTAGCCGGAATGTCCGCCACCAATTCCAAAGTATCGGCGGCAAACACTTTCACACCACCCGGCGTGTAATTGGACACGGCAATCAATTTGCCGTCTTGGGAAATCGCCCCGCCGATGCTGTTGCCCGCTTGCAAAATGCGTTTGTCCAACTTGTCTTGCAATAAATCAATTTTACTTAAACCGCCGTCGCGCCCAAAAATATAGGCATAGCGTTCATCCCGCGAAAACACCACCGAGGCATGGGACAAATCACCCAACTGGTCAATTTTGGCAAGTTGCTGATGGCGGCTGGTGTTGACGATTAAGGCCGCGCCCGCTTCGCGTTCAATGACAATGCCAAGATCACCCGTGGCACGCAGTTCGGCGTGGCTGTTGAGGGCGATGAGTAGGCTGAGGAGAGGGAGGTGTTTTTTCATGGTTGAAATATTAACTTAAGTTAGCGATAAATGTCTTTACGATGTCCGATTTCAATAACGAGGACAATGAGCCGCGTAGGTTGGGTTGCATCTTTTCGCAACCCAACAAACCCAACCTACAAACTAGCGGCGAATCCGCCTTACGGGTTATTTCATTAACCACATCACAATAAGTTCAAATCGTTTAAAAAACCACTCGCATTAGAGTCTGATCCCTTTGATTCATGGTTATAAACAACTCTACGACTGGTAGGAAAATGATGGATAATGTGGTCAACGAGAGCGTGAATGTTATAGTGAAACTTTGCACTGTAATAGATAGGTTTATTAATTGTTAAGCCTGTTGATTCGTTAATACGGTGTTGTACAGAGTGCGCTTTTTCCTCCAAAAAATTAACTAGCGTAGGCTCTGGTTTGTTACTGTGGGTATTCCAATAACGTCCTTTCATCGCCATATCTGCTTGGTTAATGGCAACAATCACCCGTTGCGGTTCAATTGCTTTTAGCACGACCGATTCAAGCAACTGAAAAGCAGTGCCTAAATCACGCGAGCCACCATCAAGCAAAACCATCGTCAAATCCATAAAATGGTAATCGGTGTTGCAGGTTCTTTGTAGCTCCCAAGTGATATTTTTCGCGTGGTTATAGTCATTTTCCTTACCATCACCCAGCCCCGCCGAATCGTGAAAGCGTAAATAATCATGTAACGAATGAGCCGAAACATGTTGTGTTTCAGGGTCAACGCCTTCGCCTACTTTTGCTACCGTTGAATTGAATAACGCATTTAATGTCGAGCTTTTGCCAGTTCCCGTTCCACCTACCAGTAAAATATCTAACGGAGTTAATAGGTTATAACGATCTATGTGTGATTGAATATCTTGGAATCTATAATTTTTCATGTTTGGGCTATGTTAAAACCAATTAATAAATTTACTTACTGCTCCACTTATAGCACCCGCTACGCCACCGACAACACCACCAACGACCTTACCAAGAGCTTCGCCAATTCTTTCTCCAGTTTTACCAAGATAAAGTTCACCAAGACCTCCCAAAATATTGCCACCAATATCTGCGCCAGTTGAGGCGCCATAAGTTATTGATTCGATAAATGTGCTTCTAATTTCCCCGCGATAGTCTGACAATCTATCATCATCTTTCCACATATTGCTGTCTTTATTCATATCTTGTGCAAACGCAGCTCTTTTTTCCTGTTTAGTGTGTTGCAAGATTAAAAGCATTAATTTGGAAAGATTGTATGGATTTTGTGCTTGGTCACAGTCCTTATAACCCGCGCTGTAATAAATAGGCTCAACATCAACGCCAGTGGCTTCTTTAATTCTCCAACGAGTTGATAACACTTTTTCCTCAAGAAATTTTTGCAATTCGGGTTCTGGATAATTTTTTTGGTGATTCCAATAACGTCCTTTCATGGCAACATCGGCTTGATTGATAGCAACCAACAGCCGCTTTTTATCTTCACCCAGATTAGGAATAATGACTTCATTGATTAACTGAAATGATGTGCCGAGGTCGCGGCTTCCACCATCAAGAACGACTAAAACCAAATCAATCAGCAAATTGCCTTTATCATCTGTTTCATAAAGCTTGGCAGTGATATTTTTTGCGTGTTTTAAATCTGCTTCTTTACTATCGCCCAAACCAGGCGAGTCATACAAGACAATATTGCTTAACTCGAACTTTCTAATATCCATTGTTTCTGGATCAACGCCTTGTCCGACTTTTGCCAAATCTTTTTTGCCAAACAGCGCGTTAATGGTCGATGATTTTCCACAGCCTGTAGCACCTGTAATTAATATATTGACTTTGATGTCTTTCATTTTTCTAAGGTTACTCATAATCTGAGCCTTAGTTGCCGTATCCAACGTGTCATCGCGTTGAATGTCATCCGCTAATTTATCGGTGAAATGTTCTTCTTTTTGCATTAAGTGCCTAACCTGTGGTTAATATTTCAAATAAAAATGGATTAGTTGTTCAAAGACCAACGTTAAGCCGCGTAGGTTGGGTTAGATTTATTTCCGCGAAAGCGGGAATAAATCTAACCCAACATTCCCGCACGGTTTGTTGGGTTGCGAAAAGATGCAACCCAACCTACAAACTGACACCCTGATTAACCAAATCCGCCATTGCCCCAGCATCCGCTAGTTGGCTGGTGCTAAGCCCTTGAAATAACTGGGGTCAGAGTAAACTTATATATCACTGATCTGCTTTTCCTTCCGCCAGAGCCGTAGGATGCGGTGAACGAAGGGAACCGCATCGTTCGCGTAGGATGCGGTTCGTACCTCACCGCATCCTACGCGCTGGCATACAATTTAAACGCCAACCTCACGGCTCAGTGCTTCAGTGACCCACTGGTTCAGGCTTTTGCCTTGTGCCTTAGCTGCACTAACAATGTCTGCGTGCAGATGTGCCGGAATACGCACATTGAACTTGCCGGAAAAGGCTTTGCGTGACTCCATGCCTTTTTCGCGGCATACATCCAGAAAAACCTTGAGGGATATTTCACCTTCGCGCTTAAGCCCTTCTACATCAGCCGCATAAAAATCTGCACTGCCGTTCAGATCGACAAATTCTCCCCTGAACAGAGCAATATCTGGATCATAGGTAATGACGGCCTTATGACCTTGAATTTTCATCACGTTAATCATGGGTTCACCTCGTTTTCATTTAACCACTTGCGAATTGACAGCACTGCGCCCTTATCGGTATTTGGTGAGGGATGCGGACGATGAAACACCCGCACTTCTCCAAACAGCACCACAGCGACCCGCGAACCTTCGCGCTAGCTGATGTCAGCTCCCAGCTCCGCAAATAATGCCTCAATGTCACGCCATTGGATATTACCACTAACAGGGTGTGCAAAAATTGCCTCAAGAGTTTTTTGGTGTTTACGCTTCATGCGTATATGGTACTAAATATCAGTACCCATATAAAGGCATTATTGGGTTGCGAAAATTGGTATTTCAAGCGTAAAAGAAAAATGAGTAACAAATCTATGAGAATTGCCCAACGCAAAGCTCAGCCGCGTAGCGTTAGCGGAGTCGGCTGGAGCGTTGAGTTAGGCTTTGTCCTCAGCTTCATGAATGACATCAAAAAGCTGTTTGATAATTTTTGGGTGTAATATTTCGCCGGCATGACTAGGCAAAACCATTCGATAATTTTTCTTGATATAAATT
>JABFST010000033.1 GCA_013140465.1 Methylococcaceae bacterium | reverse complement strand
GATATACCCCGCAGGGGGAGGTGTGGTGCGGACATTAGAGGCTGCGCCAGCCGAAATCCGTGACCAACTGCGCATCCTATGGCGCACCGACACGTTTACGCCACACGCATTAGCCGTGCATCCGCGTGTACCCGAAGCCGTGCAACAGGCTGTTGCCAAAGGGCTTTATGGCATGGCGGATGATGCCGCAGCCGCTGCTATCCTGCAAAAACTCAATATGCGGGGTTGGGAATTGGGATCAAACACCGATTGGGATGATTTGCGCAAATTGCCTTTGGACAACACTGCCGCGCCTGTGCGCACGCAATAACCCTTAGGGGCAATCCTTTGTGGTTGCCCCAAGACAGCCGCGTAGGGTTGCCTATCCACGCGTGTTTTTTACCTAAAATTCAAAACGGCTGGCAACCGCAAGCTCAGTAGCGTCAAACAGGGCAACCACAAGGGATGGCCCTTACAAACAAGCAAGCCATTCATGTCTTTAAAAAGTAATGGATGCTTCATCTCCCGCATTCACACCAACTTATTTCTACCTCTTTTGCAATGTGCGATTGCGTACAGACCTTAGCCCATCGTATGCGTATGCTTGAGTCTGGGTGTTAAGCAGGCGTAACACGCCGCCGCCCAAGCACAATCATCAGGAGCATCATCATGAACAAAGATCAAGTCAAAGGCCGTGTTGAAGAAGTCAAAGGCAGAGTGAAAGAAGCGACAGGCGTGTTAACCGACGACAAATCCTTAGAATTGGAAGGCAATGTGCAAAAACATGTCGGCAAAGTCCAGTCGGGGTTTGGCGACCTTAAAGAAGACGCGAAAGACGCCATCGATCACGCTTAAACAGCGGGTCTTTACCCTTGTGGCGTGCCACAAGGGTAAAGTTTGCACGACACCCAGAGGTGTCCCTTGTGCCGTTACTGACGGCTGATTACGGAGTAGCTCATGCTAGAAAGTATAGCGATCATTCTTATTATATTGTGGATATTGGGTTTGGTGTCTTCTTACACCTTAGGCGGATTTATCCACATTTTGTTGGTCATTGCCGTTATTGTGGTAATTTTGCGTATCATCCAAGGCCGCCGCGTCCTGTAACGGATGCGGGTGGCATAGCCCCCATGATAGAAGACTTATTTAAATCGGGCATCGCCGATGATGCCCATAAAAACCACCGCAAAGCCGCCCTTTATGCCATATTGGGCGACTTGCTGTTTATTGTCTTGCCGTTAGTGGTGATTTCGATTGTTGATGTCAGCGTAGGACGGTCCATTTTCGCGATTATAGAATCGCCCGAATTGTCGTTTGGTTCAGCCGTGTTGTTTGGGCAAACCATTATTAAAGTGGTGTCCGGTTTTGCCCACACCAAACCTTCTGGCGCAGAACAACCCGTGTTTATTATCGCCCTGATTATTGTGTTCGGCTTAGTGCCTTCGTTAGTGGTGTTGGCCTTATTGCTCAGTGTCAACCCGATACCGCATGGATTGCAACTCGCCCAAGCGGCTATCTTCGTGTTAGGGATTATGGTGTTTTTGTTGTTTGGCGTGAATGGGCATGCCTTGTCCTTACGTTATGGCGGGCGGCAATTGGAACGGCATATTGATGTGAGTACCGTAAAAAATATCAGTTAATGCTAAGGATATAGAGGGTACTTCACAGAGGCTGCGGTGCATTCCTGGAATAAACTGCCCGTATAGGCTGAGATTTAGTGTGTGCATCACTTCTGGGATGGCATTAATACGGCATTGGACATTCCCCCGCTTACTGCTATGATGACGGTTATACTTTTGTTTTTAAAGCATAAAACCCATAATCTGTAAGCTTTTTAAGGAGTCTGAGATGTTAGAAAAACACCAAGCCGCCCCCGCGTTCAATTCCGTCAACCAATTCAACGAAGCAGTGCAGCTCTCTGATTACGCAAGTAAAAAAAATGTGGTGCTGTATTTTTACCCTAAAGATGACACACCTGGCTGTACCATAGAAGCCAACGATTTCACCCGTTTAGCCGCAGACTTTGCCGAATACGATACCGTCGTGATTGGTGTCAGCAAAGATTCTTGTGCCAGCCACGTCGATTTTATTAACAAGTTTGGCTTAAAAGTGGATTTGCTGGCCGATACCGACGGCACGCTGTGCGAAAGCTACGGCGTTTGGCGTGAACGCGAAAAGAATGGCGTAAAAAGCATGGCGATCTTCCGCTCCACGTTTATTATCGACAAACAAGGCATCTTGGCGGATGTCGAATATGGGGTCAACCACGAAGGCCATGCCGAAGCGGTGTTGGCAAAAATCAAAAGCCTGTAGATAATTATTTGGTTTAGGAGGTATCAATATGGTCCCCGAACAATCTTTAAGTTTAACGGGCAAAGTCGCCCTGATTAGCGGTGCGGGTGTCGGCATAGGCCGCGCCGTGGCTTTGGCTTTAGGCAAAGCGGGTGCAGTCGTCGGCATCCATTATTATTCTAGCGAGGCAGGGGCAAAAACCCTGTTGGCTGAGCTGACGGACTTGGGCATTACGGCCCTGTTATTGCCCGCCGATTTAACCCAAGAAGACCAAGCCCACGGTATTGTTGAAAAATTGGTCGCAGCACACGGGCGTTTGGATATAGTCGTCAACAACAGTGGCGGGCTGGTCAAGCGTGCCAAGATAGAAGACTGCACGCTAGAAAATTGGAACAAATCCTTAGACATCAACCTGACCAGCGCATTTTTGCTGACCAAACACGCCATCCCGCATTTACGCGCGACTGGCGACGGGCGGATTGTGAACATATTGTCGTTGTCGGTACAAACTGGCGGGGCCAATGGTGGCGGTTCTTATGCGGCGGCAAAAGGCGGTTTGATGGTGTTTACCCATACCTTGGCGAAAGAATTGGCGCCGCAGGTGCGCACTAATTCAGTGATGCCGGGTACGGTTGAAACCCAGCACCATGAAATCCATTCCACTGCCGAAATGATGGAAAACTACCGCAAGCAAACCCCGTTAGGCCGCAATACCTTTGCCGAAGAAGTCGCCAGTTCGGTGTTGTTTTTAGCCAGCGACATGGCCTCGCATATTAACGGTGCGCTGATTGATATTAGCGGCGGGCGGTTTTTGCGTTAGTGGTATACGTCAGAAGCTGATACATCTACATTAAACAAACTTTCCCTCGGGGCATAGGTATCTACACAACCTATATTTAGATACCCCTCTCCCCAACCCTCTCCCTGTGGGAGAGGGTGCTATGCTCAGTGTAACTTATTGTTTTTATGGTTATTAAAGCTTGTGTAGACACCCCTGCACTCAGGAAGAGGGTAGGTTGAGGGGGATTTAATGCCGCTATACGTCCAGCGTTTTCTCTAGCCATCAATCTTGCAACTTGGTCAACCACGGATGTTTGGTATAAGGATCAACATGAAAAGCCAACGCTTCGGGTTTGTACAGTAAGCCCTCTTCACCCGAGGCGTTAGGGTTTAATTGCCGTTTTTGGACAAAATCGACCATGCGGCGGGTGTTGTAGATCACTAAAACACGATGGCGCGTACTGCTGCTGTGGTAGATTTGGAAAGCTACATTAGTTTCGGTAAATTCAGGGTTGCGCCCGATCAGAGCTTGTAGTTGTTGGGCGTCGCCTTGGGCGAGGTGTTTTAACACCGCGTCTTCACGATGCTGGATCAGGGCGGTCAGATAAGGCATCAGGGTGCCTGCCAACTGGTGCTTTTGTAATGAGCGGATGTCATGGTCGGAACACGCAAAACTTTCCGCGACCAAATAATGTTTGTCTTTTTCGCCGTCATTCGCAAACAGAGAAATTTTGTCCAAGGCTTCATGTTCCAAGGCGTTTAAAAACGAGCGCGGCGCACGGATGTGTTTGTCTACCGTGACCACCCACGGCAAGGCGCGGTGGGCGCTCTTAAACCGCTCTTTGACGCTGGTGATGACGCTGGCGCGGATCAGTTCATATTCACGTCCTTCAGGCTTGACGATAAACGCATCGACCGCCGTGATTTGGGTATAAAACCCAGCGGCCTTAAATTGGTTCACAATCGTCGAATAACGCGGCTGGTACGGGATGCCCGTGCCGTCATATAAAATGTTTATGCGCTTGGTTTTGGCAAAATCGGCAACCGAATCGCGCAAGCGGTTGGCAAACGGTTCGACATACACATAATCGTCGCTATGGTGGTTGGCGGCGGTCAGCACTTTATACAAATCACTTTCTTTACGGAATTCATCTAACGAGGCGATCACATAATTTGCCCCGCAATGCGCAGCGGCAATTTCTTCCACAGCCGTTTTGCCCGAACCTGCCCCGCCCATCGACATAAACAATTTGGGTTTGTCCGAAGGCGTTTTGTTGGCAAACAAGGCTTCTTTGGCGGCGGTCAGTTTTTTGATGATTTTGCTGAGCCGTTCATAGGCGATTTCTACGGTACGTTCCAGGCGGGGATCACCATCGGCGGCATGGAGCAGGTCGGCTTTTAAGGCTTCATTATTGGCTAAGTTGAGTATCGGCGATTTTTCGCCCACACATTGTTTGAGCAGCTCCACGAGTTCGGTGTGGCTAGGCGAACGCAAGCCTGTAAGCATATTGATGTCTAGGCAAAATAACGGTGCCGCGCCGTCTTCGCCTATGCTGATGCCGTCAATTTCGTAACTGCCCGCACGGCGCACCGCCTCGGTGCCGGGCAAAAAACCCAACATGTTTTCGCGTGCGCATAAAGGGTAATCAGCCAAATGCTTGCCCGCCACAAACAATTCTTTTTTAATGCTGTTAAGCGGCACTAAGCCGCCATTGACGGCAACCAAGCACTCAATGCCATCAGCCGTGGTGTGCGACAAAAATGGGATGCCCCACAAATATTTTTTGTTTTCAGGCCAACGCCCATAAGTGTTGGCTTTATTGGGCAAACTTACACAGCGTGTAGGATCCATTGCGTGTTCAAACGCCAAAGTGATTTCTCTGAGGGTGCTGTGTAAATCGTGCAGCACTTTGGCATCGGTGGAGGTGATGCGGCGAAAGTCGATGCCTTGCTCATAAACGCTTTTAATGGCGGGTAGTTTGCCCAACACGGTGATAAAAAAATCCAGCGTTAGGCGGTTGCCATAGCTGAAAGGCCGGACGCTGCGCATGGTTTGGTAAAATATCGCCAGTCTTGCCGCGATGTTTTCGGTGCTGATAACAAAGCCGTTGTTGTCAAAAATTGCTGTATCTTCATTGTCTTCACCATCCAACACCAAGCGTTCTATGGTTTCGCGGAAGGTTTTGCGCTTGTCGGGATCCACCATCGTGCCAGGGCGGTGGCACACTGTAGGCTGGTCTTTCCAGTCATGATAAATTTCCCGGTGGATGCGCGAAAACAGTTCCGTCAGGTAGGTTACGCGTTTGGTTTGGTCATGCGAAACCGTGCCTTCGGCTTCGTGTTGTAGGGTAGACAATAATTGCGTCGCCTGAGAAATCGCCAATGCCGTGCGTAATTTTTTTAGTTGCCTATAGCCGACAATGTTAGGGATGGTGGTTTTACTCATGCGCGATCCTGCCTTGGGTTTACCTGTGTTAAGGACTCTATGCGAAATGCACTGGATACCATCCTTAGCTCAAAAAATACTATAGCACCTGTTAGTGCAGGTCAATGGCTGGCATGGCCCGCATAATAAACGCCCTCTGCCTAGGGTGAGGGGGGATTTAATGGCACTTTACTTCCTGCGTTCTCTATAGCTGGAGTGCAACGGCTTTAGACGTTGCCACGTCGGCAATAAAATCGAGACTACCACGTCTAAAGCCGTTGTACTCCGCTTACCGCCTGTTATGGCCTAGCCCAAGCAACTGCCACAGAATTGGGCAATATCAATCACTTATACCAAACTCCCGCACTGGCTTATGCCGCTGATTTTTTTGTGGGGCATATTAATGTAGAATGTGCAGTCATTGCTCTATAATCCTGTTTTACTTAGTAGTTATTTATGTTGGTTCATCACTTATGTCAGCTGTAATGGAAGAGAAAACGTTTCGAGGTTTGCGCGAAGTTGCAGTATTGGGTTTTTTTGCAGCGGCATTATTTTTTCTAATATCCTTGGTTACGTTCAGTAACGAAGATGCGGGTTGGACACACAGCGGCACTGTACCCACAGTCGCTAATAAGTGTGGTGTGTTAGGGGCTTGGCTGGCCGATATTTCCCTGAGCTTTTTTGGCCTATGCGCCTATTTGTTTCCGGTGATTATTGTTTGGCATTGCTACATGATTTATGGCAAAGCCAGGCCGCGCCAAGCAAAAATCACCATTGCCCTGCAATGGGTGGGTTCGTTGGCAACAATTGTGTCAGCGTCGGCGTTGTTGTTTATGTATTTGTACCGTGTGCCTGTTGAGCTGCCCAATAATACCGGCGGTATTCTAGGCCAAGAAACAGGGGGCAGGGTGCTGGTGTTGTTTGGCAATTCGGGTGCGACCTTGTTTTTAATCGCACTATTATTGTCGGGCATAACCTTGGCGACGGAATTGTCTTGGGTCACGCTGATAGACACCATCGGCAAATACACGGTTTGGGCCTTGCGGCGCATGGCTTATGGCGTGTTGCCGCCCGAACATAGGCAAACGTCTGGAAGTGTTGAAACGCGCACAACTTTTGCCGCACCCGAACCCAAACGCAAAGCCGCTAATCCCCCAGTAAAAGCAAGTGCTAGCCCAAAAGCCACCTTCGCTCCTGAACCCTCAGTCACGTTTCAAAAAAGTGGCAAAACCAGCAAGCCCGCCGTACCGCCTTATTCGGCGGGCGAAGACGTATTACCGTCTTTAGATTTGTTGGATGAACGCGACATCCGCGTGATCGGCTATTCGCAAGAAGATTTGGAAGCCATGTCCCGATTGGTGGAAGAAATACTCACCGATTTTAACGTCGTGGTTACCGTGGTGGGCTTCCATCCTGGCCCTGTGATTACCCGCTTTGAACTCCAACCCGCCGCAGGGGTTAAGGTCAGCCGGATCAGCAGTTTGTCTAAAGATTTGGCAAGGGCATTGTCGGTGACTAGCGTGCGTATCGTTGAGATTATTCCCGGCAAATCGGTCGTCGGCTTAGAAATCCCTAATCGCGAGCGCGAAATGGTGACGCTACGCGAGCTGTTGGTGTCGCCTAATTTTGTGAAGGCCAAATCCTTGCTGACCTTGGCAATGGGCAAAGATATTGCTGGTGCGCCTATGGTTGCCGACTTGGGCAAAATGCCCCATGCCTTAGTGGCGGGTACGACCGGATCGGGCAAATCCGTGGCTATCAACACGATGATCCTGAGCCTGTTGTACAAAGCTACGCCCGAGCAAGTGCGCCTGATTATGATAGACCCGAAAATGTTGGAGCTTTCGGTGTATGAAGGCATACCGCATTTGCTCACCCCTGTGGTCACGGACATGAAAGAGGCCAGTAATGCCCTGCGTTGGGCCGTCGCGGAAATGGAGCGGCGTTATAAGCTGATGTCTAAAATGGGGGTCAGGAATCTGGCGGGGTTTAACCAACTCATAGACGATGCCGCCGAACGTGGCGAAACCATCCGTGATCCTATGTTCCAATTGTTCAACCCATTGGAAGAAGGCGAAGAGTTTCCAGTCTTGGGCAAATTGCCCAGTATTGTGATTGTGATCGACGAACTTGCCGACATGATGATGATAGTCGGCAAAAAAGTGGAAGAACTGATCGCCCGCTTGGCACAAAAAGCCAGGGCGGCAGGTATCCACCTGATTTTGGCGACGCAACGCCCGTCGGTAGATGTGCTGACCGGGCTGATTAAGGCCAACGTGCCTACGCGCATTTCTTTTCAGGTGTCGTCACGCATCGATTCGCGCACGATTCTCGACCAAGGCGGCGCGGAAACCTTGTTAGGCAATGGCGACATGTTGTTCCTGCCATCCGGCACCAGCATACCGATACGCGCACATGGTGCTTTTGTTGATGACCACGAAGTACACCGTGTGGTCGAATTTTTAAAACAAACCGCACCGCCGAATTATTTAGAAGACATTACCCGCGAAATATCGGACAGCAATGATGGCTATAGCGGCGGCAGTGAAAGCGGCGGTAGCGGCAATGGCGAAGCCGATGCCCTGTATGACGAAGCGGTTGCGTTTGTCACCGAATCGCGCAAAGCCTCAATTTCCAGCGTGCAACGTCGGTTTAAAGTGGGCTATAACCGCGCCGCCACGATGATTGAAGAAATGGAAGCCGCAGGTGTGGTCAGTGCGGCAGAATCCAATGGCTCACGCGTGGTGTTGGCTCCGCCGCCAGTGCGGGATTGAGTGGCACTGATTGCTTTACATAAGTTGTCATTTTGAGGCTGCTTGCTAAAAAATGGATCATCTTGTACGTTTAACTATTCATTCACAGTATGACCAAGCCCATCTTAACTAAGGAACTTGCTTACAAAGCCCTGCAGGATTTTTTTAATGACAAACCGTTTGTTTTGTTCGGTACCGGAACTTCATGCGCAGTTGACTTAAAATTCGGTATGGGCGCATTAGAAAAGCACCTTAGAATTGCAATCCCTACAAAAATCCTAACTGCCAAACAAGCCGCCGAATGGCAAAGCGTTGTTGAAAACCTCGAAAATCATCCTGACTTTGAGGCTGCGATGAATGCAATTCAGGATCAAACGCTTCTAAAACAAGTCATTAATGAAACAGCAAATTATGTCGCTAAAGTCGATCAACAAAATTCTTTAAAAATTCTAAATAGAATAAAAACTTGGCCAGCAATCAAGTTATTACAGCGTTTGGTGGATGGGCTTCCCGAAACGGATCGCATTCTGCATGTAGCTACGCCCAATTACGATTTATTGGCCGAATACGCCATTACGTTGGCAAATTTACCTTACACTACGGGGTTTTGGGGCGGTGTAGTCCGCAAACTCGACTGGGCGCAAGCCGAAAGGCAAATGACTTATGTTGATAGAGTTGTAACAGGCAGAAAAACACAAAATGTCACACGCCTCAAAAAGCATATTCGTCTGTATAAAGTTCATGGTTCACTCAATACATTTTGGATCGATAATCAATGTAAAGAATGCAATCTTTGGATTTATGATTGCCCTGAAAGTCTAGAGCGATTAATTATTACGCCTGGGACTTCAAAATATGAAAAACTACATAGCTATCGGGGTGAGCTACTAAGCGAATATGACAAGGCTGTCAGAAATAGCCGATCTTTTTTGTTTCTTGGCTTTGGTTTTAATGACCAGCAATTGGTCGAAAACGACATTGGCAAAAAACTACAAGCCCAATCACCCGCGCTTATTATTACCCGCGATTGGAGTCAAAAAATTCAAGACCAGTTGGATAAAAGTAAAAATGCTTGGTTGGTATGCAAGCATCAAGACAATGATTCAACTAGGATTTTTAATCAACAATATCATAAATGGCTCGATATACCAGACAAACAACTTTGGTGCTTCGATCAGTTTGCCACCGAAATAATGGGAAAATAAAATGCCCCTTTTTGAATTTACAGATGCTTCTGCACTGCTTGGAACAGTTCGTGAAGTCGATACGCGTAAGGTTTCCATTCAAGTTAATTCCGATGAAGATCTGCGTAAGGCTAAAGTAGGTCAGTTAGTGGCGTTACAAGTTGCTTCTGGCGTAGACACTTGGTTGATAGCGTTTATTGATAAGGTGATGAAATCAGTGGTAAGCAATTCTTCACCCAATGACGAGCAAACAGCCGAAAAAAACGAGTCTGATGAAGATCAAGAAAACACCATCAATTCAGTTAAATTAACGCTTGTTGGTACTACCCGTTGGATAGCTGAAAAACAACAAACGGTATTTTCGCGCTCATTAGTTCAAGTTCCCGACATCCAAGCAAAGTGTTATGTATTACATGATCAGCAGCTAGAAAACTTTATGAGTATTCTGGCAACATCGGGGGTTAAATCGAATTCTTTGGCCTTGGGAAAATACACCTTAAATGATTCCGCAACAGCCTATCTTGATGGCAACAAATTTTTCCAGCGTCATGCCGCCTTATTAGGTAGCACAGGTTCGGGTAAATCCTGGACGGTTGCAGCTATTTTGGAGCAAGCCGCATTACTACCCAGTTCTAACCTTGTTGTTTTTGATCTGCATGGCGAATACAAGAATCTTAGTTATGCAAGGCAACTGCGAATTCCAGGCCCGGAAGAATTGGGCAAATCATCAGATGAATTGCTGTATTTGCCTTATTGGTTGCTTAATGCCGATGAAATGCAAGCCTTATTTATTGACCGCTCCGAATTTAGCGCCCATAACCAAGTGATGGCTTTTCAGGATGCGGTTATTGAGGAGAAAAAAGCCACCCTTTCAACATTAGATAAGCAACAGATATTGTCAGCCTTTACCTTGGATAGCCCAATACCTTTCTCAATTGAAAAGGTTATTGGTACCCTAAGCGACTTAAATGACGAAATGGAGCAAGGTGCGCGTGGGTTAAAGCAAGGCAAGTTTTATGGTCAGTTCAGTCGCTTATTGACACGAATTAGTAGCAAACTGACCGACAAACGTTATGGCTTTTTGTTTGGCGCACCCTCTAGCGAGCATCAATACGATTCAATGGCTAAGATGGTTGCCAAATTAATGGATTACAACGCCGATAAGGCGCAAATCAAGGTCATCGATTTCTCCGAAGTACCCTCCGATATATTACCCGTCATTGTTAGCTTAGTGGCTCGGATCATTTACCAAGTCCAGTTTTGGACGAATCACGAAACCAGACGCCCGATAGCATTGGTTTGTGATGAAGCGCATCTTTATCTCCCCAAAAAAGAAGGGCAAAATCCGGTAGAACTTCGGGCGATTGAGGCGTTTGAAAAAATTGCCAAGGAAGGGCGAAAATACGGGGTTGCATTATTGATTGTCAGCCAACGTCCCTCCGATGTCAGCACAACTGTATTGAGTCAATGCAATAACGTGATTGCTCTACGGCTCACCAATGGCGATGACCAAACCACGGTAAAAAAACTGATGCCGGAAAGCCTTGAAAGCCTATTGGATGTCTTGCCTATCATGGATGTGGGTGAAGCTTTAGTGGTTGGCGATGCCGTACTGTTACCCAGCCGGGTAAAAATAAATCCTCCAAACGAAAAGCCGCTGAGTGCAACAATAGATTTTTGGTCGGTATGGCAACAGCAAAGCGATGAGCCTGATTTTGTTGGGGCAGTGGAAAACATGCGTAAACAAGGGCGTAGTTGAAAGATGAAACGTAACTCTCATGGCATAAATTTAGATGAAGGTATCGCACTTACGACCCAGGAGGATTTTGAGCCGCTGTATACTGAACTTGAATCCGAAATTGAAAAAAATCTTGTTGACTGGATAAAAAACAGCACTACCCCCGTCATTTTTGGTGGTCAAATTGGCTGTGGCAAAACCACGGCTATCGATCATGCTTTTCAAGTATCCAAAATAAGACCCGATATAGTTTGCCATTTTGATCTCAACCATATTAATCCTTCGCCGCTTGACACATGGCTAATTGTTTTTTTAGAGCTTGCGCGTTTTTCAGCAACCCAAGCGTATTCAATAATCATTAAACATTTGCCTGGAATAAAAGAAATACTGGGCGTATCGCCAAATAAATGGGAGGAATCAGTAAACCAAACATTATTGAAAAAGTATTCGCCCGGAGCATTAACAAAGCGTAAAAAATTTAAAGCGTTATTGCTGCCACTACTTGAGCATTTGCCTAGCATATTAAAAACTATACTCCAAGAAATTCAAGAACAAATGGGGCGACGCATTTTTATCATGGCCTCTGGTGTAGA
Organism: Methylococcaceae bacterium; assembly: GCA_013140465.1. Taxonomy (GTDB): domain Bacteria; phylum Pseudomonadota; class Gammaproteobacteria; order Methylococcales; family Methylomonadaceae; genus Methylobacter_C. Next base: position 377 of record JABFST010000033.1, on the reverse strand, counting down.
CAAATTTGAACTTGGTACATCCGCGTATATCAGTTTGTCGGAACCACTCACTGCACTCGCCTCGTTTAAAACGCTTTTTGAAGTTAATGCCGTTCATTTATTTGCAGACGACCCTTGGTCCCATCATCTAAAAAAAATAGTGTTGACTGCCTCAAGCCAAAAATGGATTGAAAGGATGCTTAGCAAACGATTAGGTGTGTATGCTCAGGTTTATAAAAAGCAAATCCCCGTGATAGCCGCTTATTCTGGTGGCATTCCAAGACAGGCGTTACGTTTGCTCGATCATTTTATAATTCAGCACAAACATTATCCAGATCAAAAGGATGCCATTATTCATAGCGTTGAAGCAGTAAACAGGGATTTTTTTTCATTCGCTA
>JABFST010000102.1 GCA_013140465.1 Methylococcaceae bacterium | reverse complement strand
GGGTTCCGGCATCCATGCCGGAATGACGGGCTAACGACTTGTGTAGATACTTATGCTTGAGGTGAATGGGGGGGGTAGAAACTTATCTTGGTGTTAAGCCGGATTCAGCAAGTTCAACACCGTTTGTGCCTGTTCAGCCGCTTCATGGCCTAGGCTGGTCAGATAACCGCCGTCTTCTTGGGTGACCAAGCCTTTTTTATATAAGCGTTGGGTGGCTGCGATCACTTCAGGGGCGGCGACTTTGTGTACTTTAATCCCTTCTTGGGTGGTGCTTAGGTTGTAACGGACCAGAATGTTCAGTTCGTCTACAATGTCTTGGGTGTAGGGCATAGTAAAACCTCATAATTGTTAGGTTAGGTTGGGCGGCTAGGATAAGGCCATTTTTGTTTTAGGAGTAGTTTTTTATGGCTGCCCCTGCCAATCTGGCTGGCTTGGGTTCAATAGCGGCGCACCGAACTGTCGCAGAGGCACGACCAAGCATCAATGCCGCCCGTCAGATTGCTGACATCCTGAAAACCCGCATGGGCCAAATAATTGGCGGCTTGCTGGCTGCGCATCCCATGATGGCAGATCACGACTAAGGTTTGCGCGGCATCTAACTCATTGATGCGGGCAGGGATTTGGTTGAGCGGAATCAGCGTGCTGTTGGCGATATGGGCATAAGCGTATTCATGAGGCTCTCTTACATCCAACAAAAACAGGTTTTCTTCATTTTCTAGGCGGGCTTTTAAGTCGGTGGCGGACAGTTGTTTTACGGTCATGGTCGTTCTCGGTTGATAAATCGTTCTAGGCGTTGCATCGCGTCACCGATGCGGTCTATTGAGGTGGTGTAGGCAAAGCGGAGCATCTGCTGGGCGTTATGGTGTCCAAAATCAATGCCGGGGGTAATCGCAACCGCTTCTGCGGCTAAAAAGTCTAAGGCAAACTGATGGCTGTCATCAGTCAATTTTTGGCAATTGGCATAAATATAAAACGCCCCTTCAGGTTTGACGGCAATGTCAAAACCTAGGCGCGTCAATTCGGCGTAGAGAAAGTCGCGGCGTTGGGCAAACGCTAGCCGACGTTGTTCCAATTCGGCTAAGGTGCTGTCATCAAAAGCAGCTAAGGCTGCGTATTGTGACGGTGTTGCCGTGGCAATGAAAATATTTTGGGCGAGTTTTTCCGTTACCTCGACAAAATGCTCAGGCACGACCAGCCAACCGACACGCCAGCCCGTCATGCCAAAATATTTGGAAAAGCTGTTGATGACCAGCACTTCATCGCTAAAAGCCAAGGCCGTCGTGGCTTCGGTGCCGTAAACCAAGCCGTGGTAAATCTCATCCGAATAAAAATAGCCGCCTAGTGCTTGGGTGGTTTGTATGGCCTGTTGTAAGGCTGTCGGGGCGATCAGCGTGCCAGTCGGATTAGACGGCGAAGCCACTAATACGCCCTTGGTGTGTGCCGACCAATGGGCTTTAATGTCGGTAGCGGTCAGTTGGTACTGGTTAGCTGCGGTCACGGCGATGGTTTTGGCAACACCGCCTAACAAGGCCGCAAAATTGCTGTTGCAAGGATAGCAGGGGTCCGCCATCAACAGTTCGTCGTGTGGGTTTAAGCTGGCCCCTAAGGCCAACAAAAACGCCCCAGACGCGCCTGGGGTGACAAAAATACGCCGTGCATCTACCGAAACGCGATAACGTTGCTGATAAAAATCGGCAATTTTTTGGCGCAGTTCAGGCAATCCGGCGGCGGGGGTGTATTTAACGTCTCCAGTTTGGATATGCCTTACCGCCGCCGCACAAATTGCCGCTGGGGTCGGGAAATCAGGCTCGCCAATTTCCATGTGTATCACGTCACGGCCTTGTGCCTCCAATTGCTTGGCTAGGCGTAACAATTCCATCACATAAAACGAGGAAATGTGTGTCGTCCGCTCCGCTAATTGCTTAAGCATAAGAGCTGTACCCTAAAAAATTGTGCATGATAGCAATAATTCTTGCTAACTGGCGACTATTCTGCTAAAAATGCGCAGTTTTATTTATCCTGTCTATAGGAGTTAATGGATGACCGAGAGTGCTAAACCGACGACCTCACCTTTCAGTTTTGCGCCTTATAAAGAAGAAGAAGGCGAAGAATATATGAATGAATCTCAACTGAAGCACTTTGAGACCATTCTAAAAAATTGGAAAGCCGAATTAATGCACGAAGTGGACCGCACTGTGCATCACATGCAGGACGATGCCGCTAATTTTCCTGACCCTAACGACCGCGCCACGCAAGAATCCGAATTCAGCCTTGAATTAAGGACGCGTGACCGGGAACGCCGCCTCATTAAAAAAATTGACGACTCCCTTAAAGAAATCGAATCGGGCGATTATGGCTTTTGCGAAGCCTGCGGCATCGAAATCGGCATACGTCGCTTAGAAGCCAGACCCACTGCTACTTTATGTATTGATTGCAAAACTCTGGACGAAATTCGGGAAAAACAAATGGGTTAATGGCAGTAGTGCCTGATCTTCAGCCTTATATTGGTCGGTTTGCGCCTTCGCCTACCGGCCCCCTGCATCTAGGTTCCCTCTACACCGCCTTAGCCAGTTTTTTACAGGCGCGTTCACAACAAGGCTTATGGCGGCTGCGCATCGATGACCTCGACACGCCGCGCAATAGGCCGGGTGCTGTAGACAGCATCTTAACAACGCTGGAAGCCTTTGGCTTGCATTGGGACGGTGCGGTGGCCCACCAAAGCCAACAGTTGGATTATTATCAGCAAGCCCTAGACCAATTGGCTCAAAAACAACGGGTTTATCCCTGCACTTGCAGCCGCAAAGATTTGGCTGGCCCTTATCCCGGCACTTGCCGCACCAAGACGTGTTTGCCCACATCCCCTTACGCCCTACGCATCAAAACCGATGCCCACACCCTGTGTTTTGAAGATGCCTTGCAAGGCACTGTCTGCCAAAACCTGGCAGAACACGGCGATTTTATCCTACAAAGAAAAGACCAGATTATTGCCTACCAATTTGCTGTGGTGTTGGATGACGAGCTGCAACAAGTCAACCATGTGTTGCGCGGTTATGACTTGCTGGAATGCACGCCTAGGCAAATTTTTTTGCAGCAACAACTGGGTTTGTCTACGCCCCAGTATCTGCATGTGCCAATTATTGTTGATGGGCAAGGCTATAAGCTTAGCAAGCAAACCTTGGCGACTGCCGTCGAAGTGCGTCATGCTTCAGCCGTGCTGTTTGGGTTGTTGGGCTTATTAAGGCAAAACCCGCCCCAAGCCTTGCAAGGTGCTCCGGTAACTGAGCTGTTAAGTTGGGCGGTTGCGCATTGGAATCCGCGTTTATTAAAAGCTTGCCCCGCCATTAGCCTCCCCGCATGACTACGCAAGGCCCTCTTTAGTAACGGCTAGGATAGGCTGTTTGGTGTAATCAAGCTGTCATCATCAGCCGCTAAAATCGTAGGGTATTTAGCCGATTGTCGGCTTTTAAACAGTTTCTTGCGGCTACTTATGTCTGAGCAAAACACCAGTCATCTCGCTATTGCCTCTACGGCATTTTTTGTCCCCACTGTGGGTGATATGACCCAAACGGTCAGCCCGATACCGCTATCTACGCCTATCCTCGATGTGCTGGGCTACTTTCAAAGCCAGGCCGAGCTGTCCGCCTTACCTGTCATCGATTTAAGCGGCGACTATTTTGGCATTATTTCCCGGCGCAACTTCCTTAATTTTATGACGCGTGCTTATGCGCGTGAATTGTATGCCCGCAAAAATCTGGAATTTTTGTTGGATGGGCATGAAGACATTTTTATCGTGCCGCTGATAGCCAAGGCCGATGACCGCATAGATCAAGTCATACTCGATTTTTTAAGCATAGATCCCAGCATCAAATACGAAGCTTTGCCTGTGATAGGCGCAGCAGGTATTTTGGGTGTGGTTAAAGTGGCTGACATGATGCTCAAGCTGTCGCAATCGCAAGGCCAGCTTATTGAAACCATGCAGCAGCTCAGTACGCGCCTGAATGCCGAAGTGGCGAATGCCGCCGCCTTGCAGCGTAACTTGCTGCGCCCTGCGCGGATCGACATGGCGGGTGTACAAGGGTATTCGACGATGCTGACGTCGAGTGAAGTCGGTGGCGATTTTTACGATTATTATCGGGTAGACGGGCGTTGGGTCGTGATGCTGGTCGGCGATGTCAGCGGACACGGGATAGCCGCAGGGACGATTGTGTGCGCGGCGAAAGCGGGCGTTAATTTTTTAGAGGCCGAACACGAAAAAGAGCCGCAAAAAATTCTCACGCGCTTAAGCAACATTATTTTTAACACGGCACACCAAGCCTTATTAATGACTATGTTTGCGGTGTGTTTGGACACCCGCACGGGTGAGTTGCGCTATGCGAATGCGGGCCACCAGTTTGCCTACGTTTACCGTTCTATGTTGGAGCAGTTAGATAGTCTCGAAGTGGGTGGTTTACCTTTAGGCAAAAACGAACATACCGAGTACGAACAGCACAGCACCGAAATGGATTTGGGCGACCGCCTGTTCCTTTATACCGATAGTATTGTTGAAGAAGAAAATGCAGCAGGTGAGTGTTTTGGTTATGAACGCTTGGAAGCGTTGTTGCTGGCGCAAGGTGACAGCAATATCGAAACCCTAAACCACAAGGTGCTGACCGCCTTGACTGGCTTTTTGGGGCGTTCGGAGTTTCTGGATGACGTGACTATTTTTTGTGTCGAATATCTGGAAAAAACCAGCGATTTTGCCGTGTTTCAGGCCGAAGCGCCTAGCCTACCCGAGGCCATTGAACACGAACACATCCACGATGCGCATTACCGTAGCAACCCCGTCACGATTTCCCCGCGCATTTCCCGGCAGGTGGTGGTGTATTTGGCAGAAGAAAATTTTTCTGGGCTGATTCCGCAGTTGTCCTCCCAAGGCGTGCGGCGCATTTTGTTAAAAGATCAAGCGATTTCTTCGCGCTTGGGCTGGGAAGCGTTGTTATCCCAACACCAACACAGCCACCATGACGATTTGGCGGTGTTGTTGGATGCACCCGAGCAACGCAGGGAATTCCAATTTTTTCATACCGAAGACAAAGTTTTCATCATTAATGAAGTGGATGCTTGGCTGCAAGAACTTAATTTGCTTCATCCTGAGCGGGTGGATGCCGCCATTTTTCTGTTGGATGAGCTGATTGAAAATGGCTTGTGTGCGGCGCCGCGCGACGGTAAAGGACGGCCTTTATATCCAAAAGGCACGGTACGCGCCCTGGATGACGATGAAACATTACGCTTGGATATTTCTATCCAAAACGGTTTGTTGGGCATATCGCTAACCGATAGTTGGGGTACTTTAACGCCGAGTGTGTTTTTAGGGCGATTGTCGCGCCATGTGTTGGGTATGGGCTTGGAGTCGGGTGTCGGCGGTGGTGGGCTGTATTTGATTTGGCGTATGTCGGACTACCTGCAACTGCGCGTGTTCCCAAATCGGCAAACCCAAGTCTGTGCATTTATGGATTTTAATAACCCGTTCGATCCCGAAGCCGATAAAGGTTTTCAATTCCTTTATCACAGCGAATTATACGAGGCCCAATCATGACCCACGCTAAATTACGCATCCAACAACAACCGTGTGCAGAAACGCTTTGGCAACAATTCGCGCTAGTCGGTGCGGTGGACATCCATGCTGCCGAAGTGTTGGAGTCGCTTTATATTTTGCCCGCCAAAGCCACGGCTGAACTCAACTTTGCCAAGGTGGAACAAATCAACTCGATGGGTTTGGCGCAATTGCTCAAGTTGTTTGACCATCTGCAAAAAAAAGACATTACCATCCGCGTGACCAGCGCCAATCAAATGGTTTGGTTACTGTTCAATAAATCGGGGCTGGCGCGGTTTTTGTCACCCGATACCGAAGCGGCGCCCGTATTGCCCGAAGTGGCTGTAGAGCCGCCTAGCCTAGAGATATTGCCCCAGCCTTCTGCGCTATTGCTAGAGCAACGTTTTAGCTTAGTCGGCATTATTGACGTTAAATCTGTAGACATTTTAATGCCGTTATATGTGTTGCCGCCCCAGTGTACAGTGGAATTGGATTTCGCTAAGGTAGACCGCGTCAATTCTATGGGCTTGGCGCAGTTGCTGAAATTGTTTGAACACTGGCAAAAAAATTCGGTTAAGGTGCATGTCGTCAATGTCAACCGTATGATTACCGTGTTGTTTAAGATGACAGGCTTAACACGGTTTTTATCAGAAGCACCTGCAACAGCACTTGCGCCTACGCCTAAAGCCGCTAGCCCCGAAATACCGTCTGATCCTGTGCTTGTTGCCAATGGCTTGCAGATTTCGCCATCACCTTCAGCCACTGCCTTGCAGCAATGTTTTAAATTGGCGGGTATTGTCGATGTTGATGCCATCCAGCCCTTAGCACCCTTGTATACCTTGCCGCCACAGTGTGCGGTGGAACTCAATTTTGCACTAGTGTCGCGCGTCAACTCAATGGGCTTGGCGCAGTTGCTCAAGTTGTTTGAGCATTGGCAGCAACAGCACATCACCATCCGCATCACCGATACCAACCGGATGATTGGCGTGCTTTTTAAAATGACCGGGCTTAACCGATTTTTAACCGATGCCCCGTTACCCGCTACAAGCACATTAAACCAAGCGGCGAGTGCGCGTGTGGCCCATGTGGCTGTTGATACGCTCATGGATATGCCCGAACGTCGCAGCAACACGACGGTTGTTGCTAGCCACGAAAAGCTTAATCTCTGGATTAATGCGCAAAGCAGCCAGCAAATGAATGGCTGGTATTTTTTTAACACCTATTTGCAACGGCATTTGGGCCGCGAGGTGCATTTGGAGTTGATACACGGGGCGATGGGCGAGCGGCGCAAAAAAATAGAAGACATGGATATTGTTTTTACCAAGCCGTTTGAAGCGACCCGTTTGATCTTGCAGCATCAATTTAAGCCTCTGATGCGGCCTTTGGATCAGGTGGATGAAGTGACCTTGTTAGTGCGTGCGGATGAACCACGCCTTACGTTAGGTGCGTTTGAAGGGGGTACGGTTGTGACCGCTGCCCCTGACAATTTTGTGTATTTGCTGGGTCGGTTTTTGTTGGAAGAAGACAATGCCAGCATGGCGGATATGCGCTACTTGTTTTCCGGTCACGACATCAAGGCCCTGCAAATGTTGCTGAAAGGCGATGCTGATATTTTGTTTGTGCTAAGCGACACTTATCGCGGCTTGTCGGGCTTAACCCGAAAAAATCTACGCGTCATAGAGCAAAGTGACACTGCGTTTGCGTTCCATTTGTTTTGCGTGTCGCCGCAACACGCCGAATTGGGCGCAGCACTAACAAAGGTATTGCTGGATATGAGTTTGGATAGCCAAGGGCGGCAAGTGTTGGCAGATTTGGGGATACCCGGTTGGGCCCAGCCCAGCCATGATGAATGTGATATGTTGTTTATGCTGTTTAACCGCTATGCAGCGGCCTAAACTATTCAGGTAGGGTAGGGCGTATCGCTAGCCGCCAGATGATTTGGCGGCTAGTCTAAGCACAACTCAGGTGGAAAACGAGGAGCCACAACCACAAGTGGTTTTAGCATTGGGGTTGCGGATGACAAACTGCGCACCCGACAAGTCGTCTTTGTAATCGACTTCTGCCCCTGACAAATATTGGATGCTCATCGCATCAATCAGTACCGTGACACCGCCGTTTTCAACTTGGGTGTCATCTTCGTTGACTTCTTCGTCAAAAGTAAAGCCATATTGAAAGCCCGAGCAACCACCGCCGGACACATAGACGCGCAGCTTTAGGTTGTCGTTGCCTTCTTCGGCAATCAGTTCGCCAACCTTGGCGGCGGCGCTGTCAGTAAAAACAATTGGATTAGCCATATCAAAACCTGCTATAGATTAATGTTGCACGGATTATGACTATACCTAGCATTATAGTCAAGAATTATGGGTAGAGTGCAACCTGCCTTAAACCTGTCTCTTCCGCTAGGCCAAACATCAGGTTCATATTCTGCACGGCTTGTCCTGCCGCACCCTTAACCAGATTGTCTATCACCGACAACACCACGATAGTGTTTTGGCCTTGCGGTTGGTGCAGGGCAATGTGGCAGTGGTTGCTGCCGCGCACATTGCGCGTGTCGGGATGGGCCGCACTGGGCAATACCTCAACAAACGGCTCGTCGGCATAACGCTGTTCAAACACGGCCTGAATATCCGCTAATTGCGCGTCCCCCAACTGCCCATACAGGGTTGCATGAATGCCACGGATCATTGGCGTTAAATGGGGTACAAACGTCAGTCCCACGCTTTGTTGGGCTATGATTGCCAAACCTTGGCGGATTTCCGGCAAATGCCTATGTCCGCTGGCGGCATAGGCTTTAAAGCTTTCGCCAGTTTCACTCATTAAAGTGGCGAGTTCGGCTTTACGCCCTGCACCGCTGACCCCCGATTTGACATCGGCAATCAAATGTCTGACATCGACCAAGCCCTGTTCAATTAACGGTAAAAAACCCAGTTGCACGGCAGTTGGATAACAGCCCGGACAGGCGATTAATTGCGCAGACCGAATTGCTGCGCGGTTGATTTCCGGCAAGCCATAAACCGCAGCGTCGATAAGTGCGGGGCTGGCGTGCTTCATGCCATACCAATGCTCCCATTCGGCTACATCCTTAAGCCTAAAGTCGGCGGACAAGTCGATGACTTTAATGCCAAGAGCCAATAACTCGGCTGCCATCAGCATTGCCGTACCATTCGGCGTGGCAAAAAACACCACGTTACACGCGCTTAAATTTTCTACGGTCGGGGCAACAAAAACTGCATTGCAATAACCGCGTAAGCTAGGATACAAGGCATCTACGCGCAAACCCACGTCGGCACGCGATGTGACTGCCGCGACCTCCACGTCAGGATGCACGGACAAAATCCGTAATAGCTCAACGCCTGTATAACCTGTCCCGCCGACAATTCCTGCACGAATCATTTGTTTTGTCCTACCGCCATAGTGATAAAAATAACCAGCGGCTATGATAATGGAACGGCGTGGTGATTGCCATTGTCTGGCTGTGTTGGTTGGCACGGATGAACTAAATATAACGGCTAATGGCTTGCTGTAGCTAGGCGGATTTTTTAGTAGCTTTTCATTAGTTGTAGGCAATAGCGTTAGACCTGCGAGGTTTTATAAACCTCGCAGGTCTTTATCCTGCCGCTAATGAGACCTTACATTTTTAAACCCTAAGGCGGTATGTTGTAAGCACTTTATGTTTGACAAGGCAAGGTTTTAGTGCATATTGATTTTTGTTGCCTGTTCCATAACAATGGCTTAGCAGGTAATGGGCAAAATTGCCGTTGTGTTTGGATGCGCAAGAGAGTGTGCCGCATTGCCGCTTTATGGTTTGTTGACGGGGCGTAAACCCCGCTACAAGCCGCTAATCAAACGGTAATGATGAGGGTGGCACGATGGCTAAAAATATAGTGGTTTGCTGTGATGGCACGGGTAATGAATATGGGGAGAACAACACCAATGTCGTGGGTATGTACGAGCCTGTGGTGCGCGACAAAGGGCAAGTGACCTATTACGATCCGGGTGTAGGCACGTTTAGCGTGTTTGGGCGCATATTAGGCAAAAAAATAGGCATCTTGATGGGCATGGGTTTTGGGTATGGCATCACCGAAAATATTGAAGATGCTTATTTGTATCTGATGAACCGTTACGAGCCAGGTGACAAGGTGTTTTTATTCGGTTTTAGCCGGGGGGCGTTTACCGTAAGGGCGTTGGCGGGTATGTTGCATAAAGTGGGCTTGTTGCAAAAAGGCAGCAATAATCTGATTGCTTATGCCAGTGAGATTTACAATACGCGTAATAATCACGAGATTGCCGAAGGTTTTAAAAAGACCTATTGCCATGAGTGCAAGCCTTATTTTATTGGGGTATGGGATACCGTCGGCTCATTGGGCTTATGGTTGGGGCGGGAGTTTTTTGACGACCGCCTCAATAATGATGTCACTTATGCCTATCATGCGATGGCGATTGATGAAAAACGCAAAAAATTTCCGGTGAGCCTGTGGGATGAAACCCAGCTGGCAGAAGGTCAGTGGGTGGAACAAGTATGGTTTGCAGGCGTGCATTGCGATGTGGGTGGATCTTATAAGGAGCGTGACTTATCCAATATTTGCCTGATTTGGATGTTGGATAAAGCCGAACAGCGAGGATTAAGGCTGAAAGAAGGTTGGCGTGAACGCCTAAACACGAATCCGGCGGGCATCATGCACGAGTCGTATTGCAAACTCTGGAAGCTTTGGCGGCCTGTTTCGCGCAAAGTCCCCGAAGGGGCCAAAATTCACCGTAGCGTTTTTCTGCGGAGCAAGGCTTTATCCAGCTACCAGCCCAAATTGCCCACAAGCTATGTCGAAGTGGATTAAGCAGTTGTAACGTTTTTCCGTAACTTCTCATTAGTTGCAGGCAATAGCAGCAGACCTGCCGCTAATCAGAAGCAACGTTTTTCCCCGCCGGATGCCAGCCATCCGGCGGTGCATATCACCTCTGACAGCCTTCTTTCCTTGGTGCTGGGTATTCTTCCTAAAATCCCTCAAAGCAGCCGTTAAGCCATGTATTTATTGGGCATTATTGGCCTGTTTCCAATACAATGCTAGCTGGATTAGTCTGAAATTGTTTCCTCCCACTAACCTTGTCTATTTTGAGAGTCGCAAATGAATCTTGTTGTGCTGTTATCTGTTTTTACTTTGGTGTCGATTTTATTGGGTACGCTAATGTGTGGGGATAAAACGCACTTATTTTTTGCTTATGCGTTAAAAGTAGCCCGCTGGCTGCGTGCAGTCCCCTTATTGGTGTTGAAATTAAGGCCCACAGTGGGCGTGCTGGGCATGTCGCTGTTAATGCCCCGCTGGGCGTGGGCGGAAGAGCTGGTGGCGAATGCACCACCCTTAGACTTGACGCAACATTGGGCCGGTTATTTGGCGTTGTCGGTGTTTGCGCTGGCCTATATTTTAGCCATGACCGAAGAAGTCACGGAATTAAAAAAATCCAAGCCTATGGTGTTTGCGGCGAGCTTAATCTGGATATTTATCGCTGCATTTTACGCCAAAGACGGCTTGAGCGAACAGGCGGGCATCGCCTTCCGCAATACCTTGGAAGGTTATGGCGAACTGTTTTTGTTCATCATGGTGTCCATGACTTATTTGAATGCAATGGAAGACCGGGGCGTTTTTGATAGCTTGCGCGTATGGTTGTTAAGCAAAAACTTTAGCTATCGGCAATTGTTTTGGATTACGGGCTTGCAGTCGTTTTTTATTTCGTCTGGCTGTAACAACCTCACCACGGCCTTATTGATGGGTTCGGTCATTTTGGCGATGGGCAAGGGTAGCCCGCGATTCGTCACCTTATCGTGCATCAATGTGGTGGTGGCGTCTAATGCCGGAGGGTCGTTCAGCCCGTTTGGCGATATTACGACGCTGTTGGTGTGGCAAAAAGGCGTAGTGCCGTTTATGGATTTTTTTACCTTGCTGATACCCGCTTTGATCAATTTCGGCATTCCTGCGGCGATCATGCACTTTTTCATCCCCAAAGAGCGTCCCGCTGCGGTGATGGAAGCGCAAGCGATGAAACGCGGTGCGGGCACGATTATCTTTTTGTTTGTAATGACGATTATCACCTCGGCGTGCTTTGAAAACTTTTTAAACTTGCCCCCTGCGGCGGGGATGATGATGGGCTTGACCTATCTGAAGTTTTTTAGCTATTACTTACAAAAAACTAGGGATGCGCACCCGGTTTTAACGCCTGTCGATTTGACGGACGTTAAAATCGACTATTTTGCGCCGATGAAATATATGAACAGCCCACAAGTGGAAAAAAACAAAGTGGTTGCCGAAGAATTGCCTTTTGACATTTTTCAAAAAGTTGCCAATTTAGAATGGGACACCTTGCTGTTTTTTTATGGCGTGATGGTTGGTGTGGGTGGCCTGAGTTTTATCGGTTATCTGACCGTGGCTTCGCATCATCTTTATGGCGGCATAGACCCTACCGTGGCCAATATTTTGGTTGGTGTGGCTTCGGCTTTTGTCGATAACGGTACTATTATGCTGTCGGTGCTGACGATGCAGCCTAATATCTCCGAAGGCCAGTGGCTGTTAGTCACTTTGACTGCGGGGGTAGGC
>JABFST010000028.1 GCA_013140465.1 Methylococcaceae bacterium | reverse complement strand
AGGCGTCAACAACGCCGTGTAGTGAGTACCGATGACCGCATCGGGAGACCAGCCTACAATTTGCTGGACAGCGTTGCTGCTATAAAGGTAGAAACCTTTGGCATCTTGTTCCCACAACCATTCCCCGGTCATCTCGGCCATTTGCCGAAAGCGTTCTTCACTTTCTTTTAAGGCATTTTCAACGGCTAGGCAAGGGGTTAGGGCTTGGTCATTCATGATAGTTGGGTCATTAAAAGAGGGCAGGGTAAAGAAGCAAACGGCAATCATACGTTGATTGCTGATTTTCATCGCTACAGTGTGCCACTTTTTTAAAAATAAAAAACACCCGCCCCTCACCTAAGGCCGTCACAAAAAAATAACATAGCCCTGCTGGCCCAACGGATTCAGCCAATTTAAGCCTGAGTTTTTTTTCGTAACCTATCCGCCAAAACACGCATGACATTAACCGCAAAAAAAGGATGTTCATGGATTAAAAAATTAAAATACCGCTCATCGATAGTCACAATTTGGCATTCGCTTTTGGCAACGGCATCGGCAAACCTGACTGTCGTATCTATCAGTGCCATTTCCCCAAAAATATCACCTGCGCCTAAAGTGCTAATCTCTTCACCATTAGATTCTATCGACACTTCTCCTGCTCTAATATAATACATAACCTTGCCAGTCTGGCCTTCCTCGAAGATTTTTTCCCCAGCTTCATAAGTTTGTACCTTATCGTCCTTGTTCAAAATATTAAAATTAACTTGTAATGACATAGTGTGGCCTACTTTGGTTGTTGAATGGAAAAAAGACTTTAACACGATTAAATTAACATCGGGTTACCGTGGTGACGGCTGCCCACCGAACCCGCAACAGGGTTAGCCTAACGCCCCACCCCTATTAACGTGGCTTATCATAACGCAAGGGCAACAAGGAGATTGTGTGCAATTACCTTATCGTTTAGGCAAAAATTGGCTAGTAATTTTTGCAATTACTGCTTCTCCCGCGATTTGGCTTAAAAACAACGGCAATTGCTGATAATGGCGCTTGCATAAGCCACTAGCCCCGCTTTGATGCCCCTGCCCTTCGTTGCCAAAACCTTGCTTGACCAGCCCTTATCCACCCATCCTGCACTGCAAGCTGTTTTTATCTGTATCTAAACCACTAGACAGTATATAATCGGACTTTTTGGTTCAATCATTTACTTCATTCACATCGGAAGAAAACATGCTGGGTAAGCTGGTTAGATTTGCTATAGGCAGCCGCAACGATAGGCTGGTAAAGAAGAAACAAAAGCTGGTCAAAAAGATCAATGCTTTAGCTTCGGAATACGAAAAATTATCTGATGATGCTTTACAGGCAAAAACTCAGGAATTTCGTGCGCGTTTAGAGCAGGGCGAAAAGCTTGACAAGCTGATTCCAGAAGCTTTTGCAGCGGTTCGGGAAGCCTCATCACGCGTGTTTAACATGCGCCATTTTGATGTTCAGCTGATTGGCGGCATGATCCTTCATGACGGCAAAATCGCGGAAATGAAAACCGGCGAGGGCAAAACCCTGATGGCTACCTTGGCGGCTTACCTAAACGCCCTACCCGGGCGCGGTGTGCATGTCGTCACAGTCAACGACTACCTTGCCAAACGCGACTCCGAATGGATGGGCAAGCTGTACGCCTTTTTGGGCATGAGTACAGGCGTCATCATCAGCCAAATGGGCCACGAAGAACGGCGCGCCTCTTATGCTGCCGACATCACTTACGGCACCAACAACGAATTTGGCTTTGATTATCTGCGCGACAACATGGCCTTTAATTTGGAACAAAAAGTCCAACGCGACCTTAGCTTTGCGATTGTTGACGAAGTGGACTCCATCCTGATCGACGAAGCCAGAACCCCGCTGATCATTTCCGGCCCCACCGAAGAAAGCACCGAAATCTACATTAAAGCCAACCAAATTGTCCCCTACTTGACCAAACAAGAAAGCGACGAACAACCCGGCGACTACACCGTAGACGAAAAAACCCGCCAAGTTTATTTAACCGAAGCCGGACACGAACGTGTCGAAAGCATGATGCTGGAACACGGGCTAATGCCTGAAGGCACGAGCCTCTACGATGCCACCAACATCCGCCTGATGCACTATCTTAATGCCTCTTTGCGCGGTCATGTGTTATTTAAAAAAGACGTGGATTACATCGTCGCCAATGACGAAGTCATCATCGTAGACGAATTTACCGGACGCATCATGCCCGGACGGCGCTGGTCGGAAGGCTTGCACCAAGCCATTGAAGCCAAAGAAGGCGTGACCATCAACAAGGAAAACCAAACCCTTGCCTCCATCACCTTCCAAAACTACTTCCGGCTTTACGACAAACTGTCCGGCATGACCGGCACCGCCGACACCGAAGCCTTTGAATTAAACAAAATTTACGGCCTGGAAGTCATTGTCATTCCGACCCACCGCAAGATGATCCGCAAGGACTTGGGTGACGTGGTGTTTTTGACCACCGACGAAAAATACATCGCCGTAGCCAATGACATCAAAGAATGCGTGAGCCGTGGGCAACCTGTCTTAGTCGGCACCACCTCCATCGAAAACTCCGAGCGCTTGTCCAACCTGCTTAATAAGCAAGGCATCAAGCACGAAGTCCTCAACGCCAAACAACATGAGCGTGAAGCCCATATCATTGAACAAGCGGGTATGCCGGGTGCTGTCACCATCGCCACCAACATGGCGGGCCGCGGTACCGACATCGTACTGGGCGGCAATTGGGATGCCGAACTGCGCGACCTAGGCACTGATGTCAGCGATGCCGACAAACAACGTCTGCGTGACGCATGGCAAGCCCGCCACGAACAAGTGCTGGCTAATGGCGGCCTACATGTTATAGGCTCCGAACGCCACGAATCGCGCCGTATTGACAACCAGCTGCGGGGCCGCTCAGGCCGTCAGGGCGATCCTGGCTCCACGCGCTTCTATTTGTCACTACAAGACGACCTGATGCGTATTTTTGCCTCAGAGCGTGTCGCCGGACTGATGAAGAAACTGGGCATGGGCGATGGCGAAGCCATAGAACACCCTTGGGTGACGCGCTCCATAGAAAACGCCCAGCGCAAAGTGGAAGGCCGCAACTTTGACATACGCAAAGAAATCTTGGCCTATGACGACGTGGCTAACGACCAGCGCAAAGTTATCTATGCGCAACGCAATGAACTCATGGCTGCCAACGACATCTCCGAGATCATTTCCGCCATCCGCGCAGATGTGGTCAATAACGTCATCACCCAGTACATCCCCGCCAAAACAATGGTTGAGCAATGGGACATCAGTGGCTTGTAAGAGCATCTGCGCCAAGAATTTAATGTTGAAATTCCTGTG
>JABFST010000155.1 GCA_013140465.1 Methylococcaceae bacterium | reverse complement strand
GCCCATGCGGGCGAATTCGCTTAAGTACACATGTTCTTGGCGGCACGATACGCACCACGATGCCCACACGCTAAGCAACCACACTTTGCCTTTCATTTGCTCGGGCGTAAAGAGCTTGTCGGGCTCGTGCAATTGCGGCAAGCTAAACGTGGGCGCAGGTTTGCCTATTAACGGTGACGGCACTTCTTTAGGGTCTAGCTTGAGGCCGATGCCTAAAAAAATCACCAGCACAATGAATGCCCCTAAGGGTAATAAATAACGCATTAGGCCCTCCGTGCTTTAGTGGCTTTGGCTATAGGTTTGGCAGCGGCTTTAACGGGGGCAGCAGCCACTTGTGGTTTTTTGCCTTTGCGGTAGCGTTTGTCAGCAACTGCCAATAATCCGCCCGCCGCCATAAACAAGCCGCCCATCCAAATCCAGCGCACAAACGGTTTGAAATAAACGCGTAAGGCCCAATCGCCGTTTTTGTCTAAGGGTTCGCCCAAGGCCACAAATAAGTCGCGGGTAATGGATTTGTCGATGCCCGCTTCGGTCATCGGCATTCCTGAGGCGCGGTAGATACGTTTTTGCGGATGTAAATCAGCAATCTCCTTGCCGTTTTTGGAGACGCTGACACGGCCTTCGCTAGCATCGTAGTTAGGCCCTGCCACTTCGGTTACGCCGTGGAATTTAAAGTCGTAACCCGCCAGTTGCATGGTTTGGCCGGGGGACATGCGGATGTCTTTTTCCAGTGTGTAAGTGGCGGTTAGGGTAATGCCGACGATAAAAATGGCGATACCAAAATGCGCGACTGACATGGCCCAGATGCTTAGCGGCACATCGCGTAAGGCCGCGAGTTTGTCGGCTTTATCTTGAATTCGGGCATAGATCACCGCCCACGCAGTCAAGCCCGTCCACACGGCTAAGGTCAGGCCAATTAAGGCCGCCCAAGTAAAATGGTCTTGCATGAACGCCAATACCGTGCCAGCAATCACGCTAATCAGCAAAGGCAACCATAAGATGGCGGCAAAGCGGGTGACTTTGTCTTGCCGCCAACGTGCCAACATGCCGATGGATACAAACGCCGCCAACGGTGCAGTCAACGGGATGAACACGCTGTTGAAGTAAGGGGGGCCGACGGAGATTTTGCCTAAGCCCAAGGCATCTATCACCAGCGGATACAGCGTACCCAGCAAAATAGTCGCGGAAGTGGCAACCAATAAAATGTTGTTGACCAAAATCAAGGCTTCGCGGGATACCAAATCAAACTTGCCTTCGGTTTGGATAGTCGAGCCGCGCCATGCGAACAAAGTCAGCGAGCCACCAACGACCACACCTAAGAATACTAAAATGAAAATACCGCGTGTCGGGTCGCTGGCAAAAGCGTGGACAGAAGTCAAAACGCCGGAACGCACTAGGAATGTACCCAGCAAGCTTAAGGAAAAGGCAAACACCGACAACAAAATCGTCCAGTTTTTGAACATGCCGCGTTTTTCGGTGACGGCTAAAGAATGGATTAAGGCGGTGCCGACTAACCACGGCATAAACGAAGCGTTTTCAACCGGATCCCAAAACCACCAGCCGCCCCAGCCCAGCTCATAATAAGCCCACCAACTGCCCAGCACGATGCCTGTGGTTAAAAATGTCCATGCCATTGCCGTCCAAGGCCGTGTCCAACGCACCCACGCGGCATCGAGTTTGCCGTTTAACAGCGCGGCAATCGAAAAGGCAAACGCTACCGAAAAACCCACATAACCCATATACAGCATCGGCGGGTGGATCGCCATGCCCGGATCTTGCAATAAGGGGTTTAAGTCTTTGCCTTCCACAGGAATAGGGAATATGCGCAGGAACGGGTTGGAGGTAAAAATGATAAACAGCTGGAAGCCAATCGCGACTGTACCCATGACCGCCAACACGCGGGCGCTGAGTTCTATCGGCAAGGCTTTGCTGAATAAGGCCACCGCGACTGTCCATAAGGACAAAATCAATGCCCACAATAACAACGAGCCTTCATGTGAACCCCAGACCGCTGCGATTCGGTAAATAAACGGCAGATTGGTGTTGGAGTTTAAGGCCACATATTCCACAGAAAAATCGTGGTTGATGAAAGAGTAGGTCAGGCACAAATACGACAACAGCATGAACAAAAACTGCCCTATCGCCACGGGTTTAGCGACCGCTATCCATTTGGCGACACCTTTATGCACACCCAGTTGGGGTACGATAGCCAACACCAAAGACAGGGTCATCGCGGTGATTAAGGCAAAAAGTCCAATCTCAGGCACTATCATATTCCGTTCTCCTTTTTGGGTAGGTTTTTCATGCTGCCCGCCACTTCGGGCGGCATGTAATTTTCATCATGTTTCGCCAACACTTCTTGGGCGACAAACACGCCTTGCGGGCTGAGTTTGCCGTTAGCGATGATGCCTTGGCCTTCGCGGAACAAGTCCGGCAAAATGCCCGTATATTCAACTTGCACTTCTTTCGCCATATCGGTCAGCATAAACTTGACCGTCAAGCCTTCGCCGGGGCGTTGCACACTGCCTTTAACAACCATGCCGCCCAAGCGGAACAAGTGCTCTTTAGGGGCTTTGCCCGCGATGACATCCGAGGTTGAAAAGAAAAACATCAGGTTCTCGTTAAACGAGCGCAAGCCAAAAAACGCGGCAATAGACACGCCCGCCACCATCAATAAAATCAGGGCAAGACGGTTTCTGCGGATGGCTTTCATCTTAAAAAAGGTAATCATCGTAAGCCTCTCTTACGCTTAAGTTGTAACTGGCGTAACAGTTGGGTATGTTGGAGCAGGGGTTTGACGACACCAAACGCCATTACCAAGGTAGCAATGCCATAAGATGTCCAAACATAAAAGGCGTAACCGCCCATGTGCAAAAATTCGCTCATTTTTCCTCCAAAATCTCATCTAACCAACGGGCGCCTTGTTCGCGTTGCACTAGCTCATTGCGGCAGCGCAGCAACAGGGCGATTGCGTAATACACCTTAAACGCCACCGCCATCACCAGCAACGGGATCAGCATGTCGATATGGATGGACGGTTTGGCAAATTTAGTGACGGTAGGGCCTTGGTGCAAACTGCTCCACCATTCCACCGAATAATGGATAATCGGGATATTGACCACGCCCACCAAAGCCAAAATGGCAACTGCACGCGAGGCGGTGCGGTTGTCTTCTATCGCGTTATACAAGCCGATAACGCCCAAGTATAAGAACAACAGGATCAGTTCTGAAGTGAGCCGGGCATCCCATACCCACCACGTCCCCCACATGGGTTTGCCCCACAGCGAACCAGTGATTAAGGCCAATAAGGTAAAGCTTGCGCCTATCGGTGCGCTGCATATCGACACAATTTCGGCAAGTTTGATATGCCAAATCAAGCCTATCGCACCGCTGACCGCCATCATCATATAAATGAACATGGACATCCACGCGGCGGGTACATGCACATAGATAATGCGGAAGCTATCACCTTGTTGGTAATCCGCAGGAGCCAGCACCAAACCACCGTATAAGCCATAAGCCAGCAAGGCCAGCATCAGTGCCGTCAACCACGGCAACATGCGCCCGCTAATGGCGTAAAAATAAGGTGGGGAAGAAAATTTATGTAAAAATCGCATCATAAGGATTAACTTAAACTCATTCTTAAAGCAGCCGCTGTGGGCCAAGGGGTTAAAGTAATCGCCAAAAACAACATGGCGCTCATCATATACAGCTGTCCTGATACGGGTAGCCCCGCCGCCGCAGCGTCAACCGCACCGCTGGCAAAAATCAACACAGGGACATACAGGGGTAACACTAAAATAGCCAGCAACACGCCACCTTTGCGTAAGCCTACGGTTAAAGCGACGGCGATCGCGCCAATCAGGCTTAACACGGGCGTGCCTAAAAATAAGGTGATGAACAAAATACCGATAACATCGCTTTCTATGTCGAACATCGCCGCCAATAACGGCGTAATCAGGATTAACGGCATTCCTGACAACAGCCAATGTGCACTGACTTTGGCCAGCACCAACACCGACAACGGGTGCGGGGTCATCACCATCAGTTCCAAACTGCCGTCTTCAAAGTCGGAACGGAACAACGCATCCATAGACAACAACGAAGCCAACAACGCCGCTACCCAAATCACACCCGGGGCGATGCGCCGCAACAATTCGACATCGGCACCGACGGCGAGCGGAAACAGGGTGACGACCATCACAAAAAACGCCAAGGGATTTATCAGTTCGGCGCGATGCCGATAAGCTAAAATTAAATCCCTGCGTACTACAGATAAAAAAGCATTCAATAGAGACGGTGTAGTCATGGGCGTAATTCAATTTTTTGCACAATGTGGGCGGGTAAACCGGTGTCATGATGGGAGGTCATAATGGTGATGCCGCCAGCCGCCACATGGTCTTCTATATACGATTCAAACATTTTAATGCTGGCCTTATCCAAAGACGTAAACGGCTCGTCCAAAATCCACAAGCGTTTTTGCGTGCATAACAAACGTGCCAACGCCAAACGGCGGCGTTGTCCGGCAGATAAATAGCGGATAGGCGTGTCTTGATAACCATCCAAGCCGACCTTGCGCAAGCCTTCGTCGATGCTTAAGGCGGCAATCGCCAAAGCTTGGGTGAACTTGAGGTTTTCGGTGACGCTTAAATCGTCTTTCATGCCATTCATGTGGCCCACATAAGCCACGTCTTGATAAAACAAGGCCGCCAATTCCACCACGGTGGTGCCGCACCAGACCAATTCGCCTTCGTCGGGGTTGCGCAGGCCCGTTAAAATGCGCAACAGCGAGGTTTTGCCGCTGCCGTTAGGGCCTTCTATCAATAACACTTGACCGCCTTGCACTTGAAAATCAAGGCCGCTGAACAATACGCGGTCATCTCGGATACAAGCGAGTTGGCGGGCTTCAAAGAGGGGGCGTGTGGTCATTATGTCTTTCGTAAAAACAATGGGGAAGGTTATTTACAAACCTTTAATATTATCATCTATCAGTACTCCCCGCTGCCGTTCTCTATACTGCTGCTAAAGCTTAACGGCTGGAAACTAACTCTCAATGAATCTAAGGGATAGGTAAGACAAGAAAACCTTTCAGGCATTTTATGCCTGAAAGGTCTGAAAAAATTAGCCTAGCGATGCGTTTTTCATCATCGCTGTGCATAGTGTTTATTTTGGGGCATTGGCCTTGGTTATTTTAGCCTGTGCTTTCAAGGTTTGGATATATGCCTGAAATTTTTCCATGCGCATATTATTCAGCAATTTGTCTTTAATAACGTCTAATGCGGGCGCTTCTTTTGTTTTTACATCTTCCAGCAAAATAACATGCCAGCCGAATTGGGTTTGTAGGGGTTCGCTCGCCACATCACCTTTTTTCATTTTGCTTAAAGCGTGTTCAAAGTTAGGGCCTAAGGCACGCGGATCAACCCAGCCCAATTCTCCGCCTTGGTTTTTGCTGTTGTCATCTTTGGACTGTTTTTTCGCCAGCTTGTCGAAGTTTTCGCCTTTACCCAGCTTGGCAATCACTTGTTTTGCCTTGGCTTCGTCTTCTAACAAAATATGCTTAAGTTGGTATTGGGTAGACACCATCGCTTGCTTTTTGACATCGTAGGTTTTACGCAATTCGTCGTCGGAAATTTTGATTGATTTAATATAAAGATCCGCCGCCACTTGCGAATAAGCCACTCGCAAACTATTTTGCAATTGTTCTTGGATAGCCGGATCGTTGCCCAATTGCTTGCTGTTAAAATCTTGCCAAATCAATTCCCTGGCAATGATTTCATCTAAAGCTTGTTCTTCTGAACCGGGTTTTGAAGGGTCTAGGCGTGGCAATGCCGACTTGCCTATTTCACGGCCATTTACAGTTACCAACACTTGCGCTGGCTTTACTTCTGGGGCTTTGTTCGCGGCAGCTGGGCTGGCTTCTGTGCCGCCTGTGCTGGCACACGCACCTAACAATAAGGTTGCAATTAAAGTCAGGGGAGTCGCTAGCTTAATATGTGTGTTCATTAATGGTTTTTCTTATGTTGGGTTAAAGTGTGGGTGTGGTTGTTGTTAAGGCCGAACTGCCTATTTTATCTCGCTTAGGCGTGTAGTAACAGATTTTTGACCTTGGGTTAAAGTGCTTGCGCCTATTCGCTGGCCTGTAATTGTTTTTGCATTGCCAACCATATGGGTTGGGTTATTGCGCCTATGTAGCGGGCGCGGATAATGCCTTTTGCATCAACCAAATACGTTTGCGGCAAACTGTATATATCCAAGGGCATCCCTGCCGCCGCCGCGCCGTCAAACATCACCCAGACAAAGGGGTTGCCGTTTTGCTTAAGCCAATTACGCGCCGTTACCGGATCATCCTGATAATCAACACTGTATATATTGACGTGTTCTTCCTTGGTGATGCGTTTAAGTTCTTCGTGTTCGGTACGGCAAGCCCCACACCACGAAGCCCAGACATTAATCAGCGCCGGGCCTTTAACCGTGGTGCTGTCTAGCAAGACATCGGTGTCCAGCAACGACGGCAGTTTCAGCACGGGCAGTTGTTTGTTAATAAGCCGCGATGAGGCTTTGTTGGGGTCGTAGGTCAGCCCGTAAAAATACAGCACGCCTAATACCACAATCATCACTAGGGGCAAGGCCAACAATAACTTAGGGGCGCGTTTGGCTGCCATTATTTCAGATAATCCACGCCAATGTTTCTGACCAGTTTGGTGTCATGGTAATACTTAAATTTGGTTTGTGCTTCTAAGGCATGGCAATCGACACAAAACGTACCTTTTACACCTTTAGTGCGTAAAAAGCTGTTTAGCGGTGTGCCTTCAACATTGTCTTTATTGCCGACCGCGACGACTGATTTAGGTTGTTGTTTTGATTGCGCCAATTTTTCAGGTGTCCAAAAATGCGGGTCATGGCAAGTGATGCACGCGATTTCGCCAAATTCTTTGACTTTTTCATGCTCATCAAACAAAGGCATTATTTTTTTATCCGAACGCAACACCATGTCTTTGTGCGGATGATTAAACGCCTTGACGACTTTCTTTTCGGCAATGCCTTTTTTCTGGTGGCAATTAATGCACAACTGGTCTTCTTTAAGCTTGCTGTGTTGCAGTTCTTTGTCCACTACCGAGATGTCTTCGGCGACGGCTATCGCGGAATACAAATGCGGCACTTTGTTTTCACCCCTGTGCAAAGTATGGCAAGTGCTGCAAACACCCGCTTTGGGTTTTTCCTTAAAGCGGCTTTCCTTGTCTTTAGCGGTGATGCGCAAATCATGGTCACTGCCCACTATCGCCTGTTTGCCGGCATGGCAATGGCTGCATAACTGTCCGTCTTGATGTTCTTCAACCAGCGCGGGAGTATTAGGCTTACCTGTATGCACGGCATGACAGGTCAGACACAACACTTGGCGGGTTTTCTTGCCGTTGATTTCCACCTCATCATCCATTTTCATATTGACCGGATGCACGCCTTTTTTGAAGGCATCGTCTTTGTCTTTGGCATCTTGGCGGTCATGGCAAGTGTGGCACAAGGCTTCGGCATCTTTCATGCCTTTTTCCAGCAACGCCGTATCGGGTTTGCCGGTATGGACGTTATGGCACGTCGTACAAGTGACAAACTTTACTTCATGATTATCTTTTTTCATCGGTTTATCGGGTTTGACATTGACCGGATGCACACCTTTACGGCGGGCATCGTCGTTGTCTTTGGACGCTTGGCGTTCGTGGCACGCGATACACAGTTCGCTTTTGTCCGTTTTTAACACGGTAAGTTCAGCAATCCCTTCACCACCATGCACTTCGTGACACGAACGGCATAACAAGGTTTTGTCTTCGCCTTGCACGGCCCCAACATCCTGCAACTTTTTCGGCAAGCCTTTGTGCAAGTTTTCGTCTTTGGCATAGCCTTTGGTTTCTGGTGTAGGCGGCGGCAAAAACTTGACCATGATCGGATGCACGCCTTTTTTATGCGCGTCTTCTTGGTCTTTGGAGGCTTGGCGTTCGTGGCAAGTTACGCACAATTCATCTTTGCTGCTAGGCAAGGCGGTCATGTCCCGATCACCAT
This sequence comes from Methylococcaceae bacterium, assembly GCA_013140465.1. Taxonomy (GTDB): domain Bacteria; phylum Pseudomonadota; class Gammaproteobacteria; order Methylococcales; family Methylomonadaceae; genus Methylobacter_C. The sequence goes on along the minus strand of JABFST010000155.1, from coordinate 4,156 downwards.
GCCCGCCATGCACTTGATGGCAGCTTTGGCAGATTAAGGTGTCTTTATGGCCTAACACGCCGCCGACTTCAGCTAAGGCTTTGGGCAAGCCTTTGTGCAGGTTTTTGTCGTTGGCATACCCTTTGGTATCGGGTGTCGGCGGTGCTGTGAATTTAATGTCTAAAGGATGGTTAAAGCCGCGTTTTTTCACATCTTGTTCGCGTGCTTTTTTAATTTTGGATTCGTGGCAACGCTCGCACAAATCGCCGCCTTTGTTGGTCACGCGCAACCACGCATTTTTATGGCCTTCATACAAGGTCTCATTGCCCTGCCCTTTAGTATGCGGCGTGTGGCAACTGGTGCACGGTAAGTCTTTGGTTTCGGTGCGCGGAAAAATGTCGGGCAATTTGTCTTTGCGTTTTTGTTCGTGGCGTTGTTTTTTTAACTCGTCGCTATCATAAACGCTGGCGTGCTGACCGTTTTTGCCGATGCGGAAACGCGAATCCAAGATTGCGCCATTATGGCAGCTATAGCACATGATGAACGAGGCTTCGGGCAGCATGTCTTGCTTATCAGGTTCGTTACCAACTTTCGCCCACGACAAATGGCACATTTGGCAATTTTTTTGCGAGGGGTCGGCGGCGCTTTCGGTTGCCACTACGGCTGGGATTTTGTCCAGGCCGTCTAACTTTAGCGCAACAATTTCGCTAGCTAAGGTGTCCGCAACATACAGCACGCCCTTATGCCAAGCCATGCCCGTAGGCGACTTTAGTTTAACGGGCACACCTTGGGCATCTTTTAATTCACCTAAGGCTTCACCCGCCCTAAACAGTTTGATAGTGCCGAAATAGCTGTCGCTGACAAACAATAAATCATGTTCGCCCGCAATAGCAATGCCGTTAGGACGGAACAAATCGCCTGTGCCGGAACCAAAATGGCCGATTTCAAACACAAACCGACCTGTCTTATCAAACACTTGGATACGTGCGTTGGCTATATCGACAACGTTTAAATAGCCGTCCCTGTCAAATGCCATTTGGTAAGGATATTGAAACTCGCCTTCGGTTTCGCCGCGTTTGCCAAAACAATCCAAGGCGGTGTTTTTGCCTAAGTCGTATCGGCAAATGCGGTGGTTGGCGCGGTCAGCCCAAAACAGCAGGTCTTGATAAACAGCGACCGCAATCGGTTCTGGCGGTTGTTTGCTGTCTTTGGTTGTGCTGACATCAATGGTTTGCACAATGTCGCCTTGCTGATTGACGCGCAATAACTTACGCCCTACCGGATCGGCAATAAACCACTGGCCTTTATAAAAAAACACGTCTAAAGCCGAAGCGGGAATGGTGTTGTGGCTAGACCGTACAGCACCCGAAACGTGCGCCAAGCTTAAACCGCCGCCATCTAGCAAAGCCAGTTCGCCGTCGGGATTAATGGCGACAGACACAGGTTGCTGCAAGCTTGTCATCAAACGGGTTTGTACAGCCACATTAAGGGCGATAGCTGAGCCTGACCACAGCCCTAGTAAAAGTAGGATAAATCGGATCATACGCAATTACTGCAACATCTCACGGATAGTAATATGCTCATCATCCTTTTTATAACGGCGGATAAATTGCGGAATGATGTGTTTGGTCATAGCCAAGGTTTGTTCGGGTGTAGCGCCTAGGGCGGTTAAATTTAATAAACTATCGTGTTCGTCATGACACACTTGGCATTCGGGGCCTTTCTTTTCTAAGGGCAAGTGGATTTTTGCCCGCAACAACACTTTGGCCTTAGCATCAGCTTTTTGCCAATCAGCGGCAATGGTTTTAGCAAAGGCTTGATCCTTAAAGGCTAAAGCGGGTTGGCCTTGATAGAACGGCGCAATTTTTGGGTTTGCGGGGCGTTGTTTTTCATTGTCCAATTCTTTGCCGTCCTTAGTTAACTGGCCTAAACGGAACAAGCCCTTGCCATCCACGGCTTGTTTGCTTGTGTAATCCAGCCACTTATATTCAAACGGTGTGTCTTTGGGCCTAAAGTGGCAGGTTTCGCAAGCCACATAACGGACGTGCATATTGTTAAACGCCCGGGTGCGCAACTGTTTACTGTGCGGCAACGGGCTATGGCAGTTGCGGCAAAAAGTATTCGGTGCGGTTTCCAGTTCGCCCGATTGTTTGTGAAAGTTAGGCACGACAAATTTATCCAATATTTTAATGTCTTTATGCTCACTGAGTTTTTTTTCCGAATGCGCCAACGCCTCTTGGTCGGGTACGGCGTTCTCCACTTGTTGTTGGTAGAGCGGGACGGACGGGATAGCCACAGGCTCCGCTATTGCTGTACCAACAGCTAATAAACCCCAGTAGGTTAGGAAGATTAAGGGCTTCATCATGATTCGTCCTTCGTGTTGCTGGCATCATCGGCTGGTTTTGATGCGGTAGTGTCCTGTGGTTTTGCTTTCGGTTTTAAGCGGTTGACGGCCTCACTAAGCTGACGTTTAAAGCTATCCCAACGGCCTTCCTTAACCCGCGCCTTATTGCCTTTTGTGCCAATAATAATGCGCTGGAACTTGTCTGCTCCTAGCACCGAATTGTTGTTGTTTTTGCTCAGTTTGCTGCGGTCGCCCGCTAGCCACCAATACACGCTGCCGACAAAAAACACGATCGCTAATGCGCCTAAAACCATCGCACCGTAATACCAGTTAGACTTGGTTTTCTTCAACTCGCCCAATTTGGCTTCAAAGCCTAAGGCAACTGTTGCCGCACCGTGCATAGGTGATTTTAAGAAGCCTAAATTAGCGGCATTTTGGGCATAGCCTTTATGGCATCCGGCTTGTCCACAGGTCGTTTTAAGTTGGTTTTCATGCACCGATGATTTGGGGTCTTCATCACGCAAAATACCATGATGCAAGCCCGCAGGCGCATGGCACTCTATGCACGATGCGCCGTGCATACTGCCGTCTTTAATCAAGCGCCCGTGCAAAGTTTTGTCGTAAGATTCGCTGGAATGGACAAATTCGGGACTGACCAGTTTTTTAACTTTAGTGATCGGGTCTTCTTGTTCCACCTTAGCCATTCTGTCGATATTGCCATGACAGTCTACGCAAATCTTGTTAGAGATGGGCTTGTTCATGCGGTTGCCTATGTAACGGCGCAAAATATGCCCGCTAAATTGGTCGCGCCAAACATCGCCCGCATGGCAAGTACCGCATTCGGCATCGTTATGTTCAAAGGCTTCTTTAAAGGCCGCCATTTGGCTGTCGGCTATGTAAGGGTCATTGACATGGCAGCGTCGGCACGAAGGCAAACTGGAATCTTTATCTTCCTTAAAGCGGTTGCCAGCAGCAAAATCTTTAATTAAGCCCTTACCGTGAGCCGAAGCCTGAAATTCTTTAGCGATGTCTTTGTGGGTAAACGCCTTGCCATTTGAAGGTTCTTTCACATGGCAAGTTTCGGAGCAATCGACCAAGCCATCTTTTTCTTCATGGGGATAGTCGGTGATTTTACGGTGGCAGTCCTTGCACGGTACTGAGCCATGCAAAGAGCCATAATAATCAGCCTTAAGGATAGTCGCCGAACGGATTTGACCTTGTTTGTCTATATATTTCAAATCTGGCAAGCCATGACATGAAAAACAGCCGTCGGGATCGGGGTGACGCTTTTCAGCATGAACTACTCCGAACAGCACAGCCAACAGCATCAGCATTAAAAAAGTAATCGACCGCATCGAAACGAATAATCCTTAAGGTTTAGTTTAGTAAATGGGTTAAGGTTGGGCGGCTTATTGGATCAAAACCGATGCTGCCACGGCGACTGTAAAGCCAAGTAAAATACTGGCATTAACGACACGCGCCCAGTTAATTGAACGGGTTTCAATCGTCGGTTCTAAACGTGGGCTATAAGTCAATACTTGCCAATCGGGTTCTGGGAAAATTTCCACGCCTTTTTTGATGCGTTTAGGTGTTTTGTTGCGTGAGGCGGTGGTCCATTCAATTGCGTTCCAATCGCAGACATCGACGCATTCGTGGCAATCCATGCACGATGATTGTTGCACGGTGGCGATTTTATCGACCATCTTGATGGCCCCGCACATGCAGTTACGCGCACAGATATTGCAGCCTGTGCAACGTTCTTTGGCGACGCGGATGCGGTGGGTGTTACGGAAACGTGATCCCAAGCTGTTGACGATGCCATCTATCGCGCCA
>JABFST010000492.1 GCA_013140465.1 Methylococcaceae bacterium | reverse complement strand
TATATAAATAGCTGTATAGACTCGTTGCACAAGGTACTTTGCTACCCCGTGACACTATTTCACCCATGCTGATTCGTTGTGATTCATAAAGCATCAATTGTTCGGCGACTAAAATATCGCCGATAGCTTGTTTTTCCTCATTCATACCAAAAGCAATACCTACCATGATAACGGCTTGTGGATTTAAAGCTTCAACGCTTTTCTGCACAGCTTGTTGTGATGCGCCTAATCCCATTGACCCCATTTTTGAAAAAGCCATAAACACTTTTGAGCCGTTGATAGTGCCTAAGTTACGATATGTTCTATCTTCTACGGTAACGGAATTAGCTTTTTCACCTGTAGCTTGTTCAAAGGCTTCCAGCACCGCTCGGCTTTCAACAGGTGTGACAGTAATAATCAAAACATCAGCGCAAATATCTTGTGAATGAGTCATAGCGAATAAAATAGTAAATTTACTTGGTGTAGTGATTTACATCTAAAATCATGATGACCACTACTAGGAGAAAGGCATGATAAACCAACAACACACAAAAATAGAATTATTTCTCGTTCGCAAGCTCTGTTTGGGAATACCTACCTTCAAGCTCTGCTTGCCGGGTTGATCTTACCGTAGGGCTTTAAGCAATATTAAGCTGTATGCCCTATTGTTCATTCTTTCAAGGCATCGTTCATGCGGGTTTGGCAACCCTGCCCCGCCAAGGATACATTCCATACACCCATAATGTAAAACGGCAACATACATTAATGAAGAAGATGGGAACTGGTCTTGCAAAATCTGAGGGAAAGGCTTTAAAAACATAAGTCTGGTTCCCAAACGATTCCTTATTAAGAGTTTAAAACAAGTACACCTTAAACCCTAAATCTTCGGCAGCAGAAACAAACAATTTATCAGCCGTTGCGATAAGGTCTAAACCATGATTCTTAGCTATAGCCAAGTGCAACGCATCCAACATGCGCAAAGCTTGCTTAGGCAAAATGGAAATCAGTTGTAGGGCGGAATAAGCCGCTTTGAGCATTAGCGAAAGGCGGTATTTCCGGCGCATTGGCGGTGCGGTATGCCTGAAACGACTGTTTTCTCTTGCGTTCAAACGGTCTTATTCTGATTACAGGGCTGCACACAGTTAAACGGAGTACAACAGCTACAGACTGACTTCATGCCAACACGGCAACGTCTAAAGCCGTTGCACTCCAGCACGCATTCCGTGAAAATCTATACGGGCTGCGGCTTAAATTTAGCGTCATCGCTTTCAGCGTACACCAGTAAAGTTTGCAATCCCATTGCAAGGCGCAACCTAATCAGTTTGTTTTGCTATCTTTTTTTGATAGCATAAGCGGTATGAATGCCAAACACACCAAAACGTTGCTAACCATTTTCGCCAAACCGACTACAAGCTCTCTTGAGTGGGAGCGTATCGAAACCCTATTTGTTGCCTTGGGTTGCCAAATTATTGAAGGGCGTGGTTCTCGCGTCCGTTTTGAATTCAACGGCAAAATGACTGCTTTCCATCGCCCGCATCCCGCCAAGGAAGCCAAACCGTATCAAGTCGAGCAAGCCCGTGACTTTTTAACTGCTATCGGAATTAAACCATGAACACACTGACATATAAGGGCTACCTCGCCCGCATTGATTTTGATGACCGCGACAATAGCCTGGTCGGCAGATTGCTAGGCATTCAAGATATTATTGGCTTTCACGCCGATAATGTGGCTGATTTGCGCACGGTATTTGAAGAGGCTGTGGATGATTATCTTGAGGCGTGTGAAAAAATAGGTAAATCGCCTGAAAAGCCCGCCAGCGGTAAGATTTTGCTCAGGGTTCCGCCAGAGCTTCATGCGGCGGCCTTAGTCAAGGCGCAAGCAGTTGGTAAAAGTCTTAATCAGTGGGCTATTGAGGCATTGGGGCGTGAGGTTGGCGCTTAATTTTTTAAGTTATTGATTTTATTGTTTGTGGGAGAGGCTTTAGCCTTGTAGTCGAGGCTAAAGCCTATCCCACATGGTTACTTCAGTTGTCTCACACGTCATTGATAAGAGCGCAGAACCCCAATAAACCCCAGAACCTTTCTGCTGCCCTACGCCAAGCGTCTCTCTATGGCTCAGGATTAGCAGCACTTAAACACTGGCCCGCTTTGTCGCCTTGCCCAAACGGTCATTGACGGCACGCCAAATTTCGGTTTGTGGCGGTAATTCAACGACTATCAGCGCGACTTGCCAGTCATCCAAGGTGCGTAGCGAGGCATAGAGCTTGTGGGCATAGTCTTCGGGCTGTGCGGGCAGTTTTATGCCCAAGTCGTAGCCGTAAGCCTCTGCTGCTAGGCTATAGCTGAGTAATGCCGAAGTTTGTCCAGTTGAGCTGAGTTGTGCCGCCAATGCCGCGAGTTGGTCGGTGGGGCATAATACCGCTGCCGTAGTGGGTGCGTAATGCACTGCCATCATGCCTGGGGCGCGGATGCTGTCCGTACCGATGCCAGGGCTAAGCAAAACTTGGGTGTTTAAGGCTTCGGCAATTGCTTCGCGGGTGATATGCCCGGGCCGCAACAACACGGGCAACTTACCGGACAAATCAATGATGGTCGATTCTACGCCGACCTGACATGCGCCGCCGTCGAGGATTAGGTCTACTGCTGTACCCAATTCTTCTGCAACATGTGCGGCTAAGGTAGGGCTAATCTTACAAAAGCGGTTTGCCGAGGGTGCGGCGACTCCGCCGCCAAATGCCGCCAGTAGCTGTAAAGCGACAGGATGATTGGGCATACGCAAGCCTACGGTGTTTTGTCCGCCCGTTACTAATGCGGATACTTGTGGCTGCTTAGGTAAGATCATCGCCAACGGCCCGGGCCAAAACTGTGCGGCTAATTGCAATGCCGAATCTGGAACGGATGCGGCCCATTCACACAGTTGGTCTTGGTGCGCAATATGCACAATCAGGGGATGGTCTGCGGGTCGTCCTTTGGCCTGAAAAATTCGCCGCACCGCGTCGGGATTGCTGGCATCTGCCCCTAAGCCGTACACGGTTTCGGTAGGGAAAGCCACTAACCGCCCTTGGTGTAACAGGCTAACGGCAAGGTCTATGGCGGCGGTATCGGCAAAAAGAGGTTCCATAAGTGGTAGTAAAAGAAGCCTTGGGATGGGGGTGGTATTTTAAATGGCTTAAGCGCAGACAGCAACGTAGCGCAGCCGATGCCCAAATGGCTAGGCTTGTTAATTGGATGAAGACCTGCGAGGTTTTAAAAACCTCGCAGGTCTGCCCGACTAAGGTTGTGCCAAATAGGCATCAATCATGGGCTTATAGCCATCCTTATAGCTAGGGTATATAAAAGGATAGCCCAAGGCTTTAAGCTGTTGGTTACGGCAACGTTTGTTCATCGTCACACTCTCTAAGTC
>JABFST010000383.1 GCA_013140465.1 Methylococcaceae bacterium | reverse complement strand
CGAACGTCCCAGAAAGCGGACGTTACAATGCTTGCCCGGCCCCATCCTTACCCTGTTGCGACAAGCCCGGGACATCGGGCTAAGCCGTGTTTAATCAATGGGATAGGGGCTTAAGTTGGCGCGTATGCTAGTTAACCCTACCCTACTGAAAGTCGGCGATCAAATCACCATTGGAGATTCTGTGTTTAAGGTTGCCCTTAGCCGGAACCCGATCCCTAGCCGATCTGTCTTTGATCAACAGCATGACCAAGTTCAGGATCTATATCCCAAGACTGAAAATGATAACTCAAGTACTGTGCAACTCCAGGAATTGCCAAGATTGGCAAAGGGACAACGCTTAGACCTGGAGGCTATCCGAGATCCCTATGAGAAACTTTATTTGCCCTTTGTTTGGCTGCCGACTTTAATGTTTATCGTCACACTCGGTGCCTTGGCTTTCTTGCAACCGGAGACGCTGTTCGTTGCCGTTGGCGCAAGCTTAGGTATAATTTTGCTCACCTGGATTAGTTGGAAATTATTAACTGCGACTCTCTTGGGGGATTGTATAAAGGTCGGTCCAAAGCAATATCCACAGATCTATGGGTTAATCAGCGATGCTTGCGAGATTTTAAATATCCAAATTCCTGATGTGTACATTATGCAGGGACAAGGCCTTTTTGAAGTTTTTGTGGCAAGATATTTCTTAAGCCGTGGGTTTTTGATATTAACCTCTAATTTAGTCGATGACCTTACTGAAAACGGCTCTTCCCGAGAGCTGATGTTTTTTATTGGCAGACAATTGGGCTTAATAGCCAGAGGCTATTTCGATTTTTGGTTTTTCAAGCATTTTTTGGGTCAATTTGCCGGGCTTTTTTATTTAGCCTGGCAAAGACGTTGCCATTTCACTGCAGATCGCCTTGGGCTGTTGGTAGCAGGTGATTTAGACGCCTCAGAATTGGCGCTGTGCATTATTACTGTTGGCTCTGGGGTAGCCACCAATACTAATCTTAAGGCTGTCGAGCAACAGCGGCGGGAATTGCGGGCTAGTTTCTGGGGCTGGATTAATTTAGGGTTATCCTCCTATCCGTATATGGTGGAACGTATATGTCGGCTAAGAAAGTTTGCGGAAGAGGCTGCCGAGCGGGGATTACAAGCAAATTCACCCATAGCTGTTGCCGCACTGCCACTCAGACATCGAACCATCCGCGCTTTGCCGCTGATGATCATTCACGGTCATGATACTGCGGCCAGATTGGAAATTGAAAACTTTTTACTAAAGCAGTTCCCGCATGTGGCACTGATAACCATGATTAATGAAGTTGACGGTGCTTATTCCTTACCGGAAAAATTTGAACGTATCGCTGGCAAAATTAAAGGGGCGGTGGCCTTGCTGACACCTGACGATATTGCTATGACCCTCCGAAACCGCTCACAAAATTTTCGCTCCAGACAAAATGTGATCATGGAGATAGGCTGGATGTGGGGCCGACTGGGAAGGGAACATTGTTTGTTACTGACCCGTGGCGATGTCGAGGTGCCTTCTGATTTAGCTGGGGTAGAATTACATCGTTTTCACAACTCGCCGATAGAATGTTCAGAAATGCTGCGCAATTTTATTTCGCAGTTGGAGATGCGGTAACATTGTTTCGCAGCATGTCATTGAGCGCGGTTTTAGTTGCTTTAGAGTAAATTGATTTTACGGTAGTCCTAGGAGCTTACGCTTATGTATTTTAAAAATGCGACCAATTTAACAGAAAATTATAAGTTAGGGCAGGCCAATTCCGTAGCTGAGCCTATTACCACCTTGCCTTTACAGGCCGGACTCCCGCCTATTGCGCAATTGCAGCGGAGTTTGGGCAACAAACATGTCGCACAATTGATTCAAGCCAAACGGCTAAGTTCTGAAGGCAAAATTTTGGGTTTGCAGCGAAAGCTCACGGTGGGTGCGGCCAACGACCAATACGAACAGGAAGCCGACCGTGTGGCTAGACAGGTAGTCACTATGCCAGACGCGGCAGTCGCACACTCGCTGCAACTGTTTAATGCTCCTGAGCATAATAAAGATAAAAAGTTACAGGCAAAGCCCTTAGCGACAGGGATAACACCGCTTACACGGCGGAAAACGGTCAATCATGAAACTCCTGAAGATGAAAAAAAGCACCGCCAGGCAAAATTCTTAAATGCTGTAGGCGAACAGGCTTTGCTGCGTCAGCCAGAGGCGGATGAGAACGATAAAGAAATAATTCATGCCAAATCTGCCGGTTTATTGGCAGGTAGCTTTGAGGCTGGCGACCCTGTCGAAACCGAAATTGGACTCAGTAAAGGGCGCGGCAGCCCTTTACCTGAAACGGTGCGGGCCTTTATGGAGCCACGGTTTGGCGTGGATTTTGGACAGGTACGGGTGCATGCCGGCAATGAAGCCATGAGAATGAACGAGTCTGTGGGCGCTCAAGCCTTCACTCATGGAAATGATATATATTTTGGCGCCGGACACAGTCCTTCCGAACTACAATTAACAGCGCATGAGCTGACGCATGTGGTACAGCAAAACGGGGCAATGCCGTTACAGCCAAGCAGGCTTGAGCCTCCCCCCTTGCTAGGCGCAGCAGCTTCCGTTCAGCGTGTTTGTGCGGCTTGCGCAAGTGGCACTGCACCCTGCGCCAAATGTGCGGAAGAAGAAAATCCTATCCAGCGTAAACTATCAAATTGTCTGATAGATAGCGGAAAATTAGCTGGACTTAGGCCAATTTCAAGGGCGCCAAAAGCGTTGCGGCGTTATTCTTGGGACGATTTCACTGGTGATGTCTCAAATTTAGGCCAGTCTGCTGTGCAAGGTGTGGAAGCTGCCGGTTCTGCGGTTGTTAGTGGCGTAGAAGCCGCGGGTAATGCGGTTGTAGCAGAAACCGAAGAGATAGGACAAACAGTGCAGGCGGGCGCAAAAGCAGTGGTCAACAAAGTTGAAGCTGCTGGTTCAGCGATAGTTGGCGGCGCAAAAGGTTTATTATCTGAAGGCGAAGCTGCTGCAAATGCGATCGTATCCGGGGGAGAGAAGATACTGGACGCCGGGGAGGGTGCTGTTGATTGGCTGCTTACAGAAGCAGGTAAATTGGCGTTAAGCGGGGCTAATGCTATTGCCGGTAAGTTTGGTGGCAGTGTAACTCTAGGCTCATCCGGGCTGATTATCAAAATACGAGAAATTGAGTTATTTGAGTCGCACAAGGAGGAAATTATCCCACCAATACCTCGATTATACCTACCTATTTTGGCTGCAGGTGCTGAGTTGGGGCATACGCGCCAACTTAAGCCCCTATCCCATTGATTAAACACGGCTTAGCCCGATGTCCCGGGCTTGTCGCAACAGGGTAAGGATGGGGTTGGGCAAACCTTGCAACGTCCGCTTTC
>JABFST010000222.1 GCA_013140465.1 Methylococcaceae bacterium | reverse complement strand
CATGAATACTTATCTGCTAATGGCTGGCTTGTGCGCGGTCTTATGTTCTGTATCGGCTAGTGCTGCTGATTTGGACCGTGCCGAAGTCGAGCGTCGCCTTGCCAATGCCACAACCGCACAAGCTGCGGATTTACGCAGAAAGGATCTGACGGACTTGGATTTGTCGGGCTTGGATTATAAAAAAGCCGATTTGTGGGGTTCGGATTTGCGCCGTTCCAATTTTAGCCACAGTGATTTGTCAGGCTTAAATTTGGATTTGTCGGTGTTGTCTAAAGTTAATTTTGCCCATTCCAACCTGTCTAAAACCAGTATTTTTGCCGTGCATGTCGGGGGTGCGGATTTAAGCCATGCCAATTTAAGCGGCAGCCGCTTTATTGGGGTGATGGACAGGGCAAATTTGTCTTATGCCAACCTGTCGCATGCGCAATGGGGGGCGGATATGAAAAACCAGTCTATGGGTTTGATGCGGGCGAGTTTGAATAATGTCAATTTTACCGGGGCCAATTTGTCAGAGGCCAATTTTGACCGCGCTTTAATGCGTTATGCCAACTTTACTGGCGCGAACTTACACAATGCGGTGTTGTTTGGGGTGGACTTATCAGGCGCAGATTTTTCTGGGGCTGACCTTTCAGGGGCGGATTTGTCAGGCACAACCTTGGAAGACACGAATTTTGCCGGGGCTGATGTTAAAGGCACGCGCTTTGCCGGCATTCAAGATAAATCCAAGTTAAAAGGCTTAAGCAGCAGCAAACATTTGGAGGCGGCGATTATTGATTAAGCGGGGTGGTGTTAGGGTGTGGGCGGGCATCATTTTTTAAGATACACATATCTTTTTATATCGTTTTATTTAAAAAAATGACTGCATTATGCTGTTACTTAAGCTTAAGGGGATGGGCTAGCTAGCGTGGAATTTTATCCGCAGTACAGCCCTTAACCTTAGCCAGCCTTCTACCCAATAAGCAAAATAACAAAGGATGAAACCATGAAACTCCAGATCGCTTCCCGCAACAACAAACCCGTCAATAGAGACATCAAGCAAATAATGGCGGATATACACGACCCTGAATGCCAGTTAAAGTCACGCGAGTTACTAAAGGATTTTAAGCGGCATTTAGAGCTGTTACGACGGGGTTATCTGCTGTTAAACGCAGCGGAGTTCCGTGGCGAGGTGACGAAGGCGTTGCAACAAACCACGCACTCTTTAAAAACCGTAGGTTCTTTAGAGCCCGAAAACGAGTTTTATTTTACTGATGAGTTGGCTGCCTTGGCTAGCGGCATAGCCATTACCCGCATATTTGTGGCTAGCCGCCAACAGTTGCTAAACCGGGCCGTGCAGGCAAAACTATGCAAACATCATCAGGCGGGCGTTAAAGTGCTTATTTGCTATGCAGAAGATTTGCCAGAGCGGGTCAGTGAAATCGCCGTTAGCTTGCCGCATTTTGCCATTTACAATGAATCCTTAATCACCGACCACGCCACTGGAAGTAGCCACTACTTTGGCAAAAGAACAGCAAGTGCGGTTGAGGTGAAAAAATATGCGCAGGTGTTTGAGCTGATAAAAGCACATGCACATCCATTTGCTTCTGAACGCATCCAAACCCAACTCCAGCTTATCAATACCTTGCCGATTTAAGCGATGAATGGGGCTTGCTAACGACTCACCGCTACGGAATAAGCCGCTTTAAGCGCAAGCGTAGCGGCATTTACGGCACATTATAGGTACAGCCTCCCCGTTTTCACCTGCACTCAAACGGCTTATCCTAGCCTACAGCTTCTTTGGCACTGTTAGAGTCTTCCCACAGCCCTGCTCTTCCGCCAAAACGCATAAGGAATGGATCAGCAGGTTGCGGTTTTCTCTGCCTAATGGGGTTTTGAATACGAAGTTGATTTTTTGGGTCTATGGCATGGCGCATGGTTACGGTGCTTTATTGGCTAATAAAGCCTTTAGCTGTTCAAGCTCGGCAAGGGCCGATTGTTCACGGCGTTTGGCTTGCTCTTCGGCGAGTTTGGCTTGTAATAGTGCTTGTGCTGTTTGCTCTAACTCCTGCTCGGTATGCTCAAGCTTCTGCCCGGTCTGCTCCAGCTTCTGCCCAGTCTGCTCCAGCTCCTGCTCAGCATGTTCCAATTTCAAATGGGTTTGCTCCAATGCCAAATTCGTTTGCTCCAATACCAAATTCGATTGTTCCAGTGCCAAATTTGTTTGTTCCATCGCCAAACGCCGCTCCTCGCGGTCGCGCTCTATCGTGCGTTGTACACGCAAATACTCTTGCCTGGCTTGGTACTGAAAATATTCGCGGTCTTTTTCTGAAAAGGCTGTTAAGGTGTTCATGGCTTGTTTCATCTCCTCGGACATCATCCATTCGGGCAGTGCAGCATCATTAAGCTGCTCGCCGACTTTAAAAAACTGTAACCAACGCTGGTCTTCCGACTCCACCCGCCCCGCCGTAAATTTGGCTAGCTCCAACAGCCAGATGCCGCCGTGCGGGGTAAAGGTGTTGCCCCGTTCGTCGCGGATTTTGTAGTGGTGGACATAGTCCTTATCATCGGTCAGCAGGTTTTCCGCCAACAGCCAGATGCTGTAAGTGGGCTTTAGTTCGCAGTAATCCTGCCCGCTTTTGAGCTGCTGGCTATAAATGTCCGCCCAATTGTAAATGATGCGGGCGGGCAAATTAGCATGGTTGCTGAGTTGGATCTCCACTTGGTAAAGCTGCCCTAAGCGGTCTTGGGCTTTGACATCAACGATGCTGAGTTTATCACTGATAAATTCTTTGGCGTTGTAGGGGTTTAAGATGTCTACCCAGACTATCGGTGTACCCAACTCTTGCGCCAAAAACGCATTCAAAAAATGGATCAGTAAGTTGCGGTTTTCTTCTGCACCCAGCAGGGCTTTGAAGACGCAGTCTATTTTTGGGTCGATGGCGTGGCGCATGGCGGTTAGTGGGTTATGGCGCTTTATTGGCTAATAAGGCCTTTAGCTGTTCAAGCTCGGCAAGGGCCGCCTGTTCACGACTTTTGGCTTGCGCTTCGGCGAGTTTGGCCTGTTCTTCAGAAAATTTGGCTTGTTGTTCGGCGAATTTGGCTTGTTCTTCGGCGAGTTTGGCTTGCTCTTCAGCGAGTTTGGCTTGTAATAGTGCTTGTGCTGTTTGCTCTAACTCCTGCTCGGTCTGCTCAAGCTTCTGCCCAGTCTGCTCCAGCTCCTGCTCAGCATGTTCCAATTTCAAATGGGTTTGTTCCATTTCCAAACGCCGCTCTTCGCGGTCGCGCTCTATCGTGCGTTGTACGCGCAAATACTCTTGCCTGGCTTGGTACTGAAAATATTCGCGGTCTTTTTCTGAAAATGCAGTTAAGGTGTTCATGGCTTGTTTCATCTCCTCGGACATCA
>JABFST010000254.1 GCA_013140465.1 Methylococcaceae bacterium | reverse complement strand
AACTTCGCCTAGGGTGGTTTACGCGCTGATGCCCGCGTCAGCGCTATTGGGCAGCCTGTTTGTGTTGGGCGCAATGGCGAATAATTGCGAGCTGGTGGCAATGCGTGCGGCGGGCTTGTCGGTGTTTGGCATCATAAAGTCGGTCTTGCTGGCGGGTACGGTGTTGGTGGTGGGTGCGGTCGCGGTAGGCGAGTTTGTCGCGCCTGTTACCGAGCGCATGGCACAGTTGATACGCGTGACGGCGCGGGGCGAATCGGTGCTGATGAATGCCAAATATGGCTTATGGTTGCGCGAAGGCCAACAGTTTATCAATGTTCGGCAAATACAAGATGACGGCAGTTTGGCTAATCTCTTTTTTTACCAAGTGGACGAGGAACACCATTTGCGCCAAGTTAGCCACGCCAAGCACGCCACGTTTTTAGGCAAGCAGCAATGGCGGTTGGAGCAAGTCCAAACCTCGGTGATTTCTAACCAACAGATGCAAGCCAGCCACCAAGACCAGCAGCTGTGGACATCGACGATTGCACCCAATTTGTTAAAAATAGCCGTGGTCAACCCCAACAATTTGTCGCTTTTCGATTTGGCTAACTATGTGGATTTTTTGCAAGACAACCAGCAAAAATCCCAAGTGTTTGAATTGGCGTTTTGGGGGCGTGTCGTTAATCCCCTTATTACCTTTGTGATGCTGATAGTGTCTGCGCCGTTTGTGATTGGTGTCAAACGCGGCATTAGCGTTGGCGGACGCATGATGGTGGGCGTGGTGATAGGTATGAGTTTTAATATTTTGGACAAAATTGTCGGGCATTTGGGGCTGATCTACAACCTTAACCCGCCTTTGATTGCGGTGTTACCCAGTTTGACTATCTTGGCCTTGGCGTTGCTGGCGATGCGCAGTCGCTTATGAAGTTTGCCCAGTTGGGCCTTTATTGTTGCCTAGACAATTTGGGATGGTCGTCTGTTACTGCCTACAGAAGGTGTGGTCAACGCCTGAATGTCGGTTGGGTTAACGTAACTCAACCCAACAAAATCAAAATGTTATGCTTTATTGCAGTAACTTCTGATTAGCGGAAGGATAAAGACCTGCGAGGTTTATAAAACCTCGCAGGTCTGCCGCTATTGCCCACAATTTTTAGATGTTTTCTTGCCAGTTTTTTGCCGACACGGCAAGGTCTAAAAGCCAACTTTAGCCAGCCACGCTCCTATCGCCTTAACGGGCAATAAAGCTTTTTAGGATTGCCGCCACATTCGCCATGCCCACATGCAGGTGCTGCTCAATTTCCGCCATTGTGATTTCACCTTCGGTTTTGCCAGCCGCCCAATTGGCAACTACAGAAATGGCGGCATACTCCATCCCCAATTCCTTGGCTAAGGCCGCTTCGGGCATACCCGTCATGCCGACGACATCACAACCGTCTTGTTCCATGCGCTTAATTTCTGCGGTAGATTCCAATCTTGGCCCTTGGGTGCAGCCATAAGTGCCTGTAGGGCTGACGCTGATATGCGCGTCTGCGGCTGCGGCGATTAATTGGGCGCGTAGGCTAGGGCTGTAGGGGTAGGTGAAATCGATATGCGTGACCGGATAGTTTTCGTCTTCAAAAAACGTATGTTTGCGGCTGTAGGTGTAATCGATGATTTGGTCGGGTATGGCGATATGGCGCGGGGCCATTGCTGAAGTAATGCCGCCGACTGCCGCCACGGCGATGATGCGTTCCACACCCAGTTGCTTTAGCCCCCAAATATTGGCGCGGTAGTTGATCTTATGCGGCGCAATCGTGTGGGGATTGCCGTGGCGTGCCAGAAACACCACTTGTTGGTGCTTGAGTTCGCCCGTGATGAAGTCTGCCGAAGGCGCACCGTAAGGGGTGTCGAGCTTGTCGCGTTTGATGAGGGTGAGGTCGCTGAGCTGGGTTAAGCCTGTGCCGCCGATGATGGCTAGTGTGGTCATATTGGGTTCCTGTGCTTTAGTGGTCTTGACAGGCATAAATGCCCGCTGCGTTGCGTAAATAGCCTTTGTAGTCCATGCCATAGCCAAACAAATAACGGTTGGCGACTTCTAGGCCGACAAAATCTGCCTTAATGGGTTTGTCGTGCCCCAAGAGTTTGTCCGCCAATACTGCGCTGTAAACGGCAGTTGCGCCTTCTTCTAAGCAATAATCGTAGATGGCTTTTAAGGTGATGCCTTCATCTAAAATGTCATCGATGATTAACACGGTTCGCCCCGCCAAGGGTGTGCTGGGCTTAAGCACCCATGCAATCGCACCGCCAGCGGTTTGGTTTTGGTAGCGGCTGGCATTGATCGCATCAATGTTCAGTGGCATGGTCAAGCGGCTGATGAGCTTGCCCGCGACCACAATGCCGCCGTTCATCACACACAGGACTACGGGGTTGGTGTCGGCTAACAAGCGGTTGATGTGTTCGGCCATGTTGTCTAAGGCCGCTTCCACTTCCTGTTCGCTATGCAGCAAATCAGCAGTGGCCTGGACGCGTTTGATTTCGTTAAGCATGGTTTAATGAATTGAGTAGGTTAGAAATGTGCAGCCGTTTTTCGGTGTGTTGGGCGAGCGGCGCGAGTTGGGGTTGACCGCGCATCCGTTGTAGCCGTTGTTCCCTGACAGGATCGTGGCTCATCGGCAAGCTAGCCAACACCTGTTCGGCGGCGAGTGGATTATTGCATACTAACAGCATATCGCAACCCGCCAATTGCGCCTGGCGTGCGCGTTCGGGGTAATCCCCAGCCGTCGCTGCCCCTGCCATGCTTAAGTCGTCACTAAACACTACGCCATTAAAGTGTAGTTGTTTGCGCAAAATCTCTTGTATCCAAAAAGCCGAAAACCCTGCTGGCTGTGCATCTATGCGCGGAAATATAACGTGCGCGGGCATGATGCCCTCTAAGCCTTCGGCGATGAGCTGCTTAAACGGCAGCAAATCTTTTGCCCATAAATCGTCCAGATCGCGTTCGTCCACGGGTGATGCCACATGCGAATCCAAGGCCACTGCGCCATGCCCAGGAAAATGTTTGCCTGTTGCCGCCATGCCCGCTGCATTCATGCCTTTTCTAAACGCACTCGCCAATTGCGTAGCCAAGGCCGCATCGGTCGCAAACGAACGGTCGCCTATCACTTGGCTAACGCCGCAATCGATATCTAAGACTGGCGCAAAGCTAAAGTCTACCCCGACCGCCAACAATTCCGCCGCCATCAGCCAACCTGCGGCTTCTGCCAGTTCGGGGTGCTGCGTATAAAATGATGCGGGCGGCAAGCGCGTAAAGCCGTTTTGGAAGCGTTGCACCCGACCGCCTTCCTGATCGACGGCGATTAAAATGTCACCTTCGCGCACAGCGCGTATATCGGCTATCAAATCAGCCACTTGTGCGGGGTTTTGGTAATTGCGTGCAAATAAGATTACGGCACCGGTATTGGGATGCCTGATTTTGTCATGTTCGTGTGCGGCAAGGCTTAAGCCTTCCACGTCCAGCATGACGGGGCCTAAGGGGAGGTGTTGGGTCATCGTGAGTGTGCTTGCTGAGTTGGGGTTGGTAAAGTGGGTAATAGTAACCGGAATAGGCGGGTATGGGCTACTGATATACCCTGTAAGGCTGGTTCTTGACTAGGGGCGGTTAATGGATTTATCCGCATAGGCTAATATGCTAGACTTTGGGCTTAATAGCTTGTTTTGGAGGAGCAGCCATGACTGATGATGAATTAAAAGCCTTGTTTGCCAGCATTGCCGTTATGCAACGGGAGATTACTGTTGCGCAACGTGAGAATGCCGAGCAAATGAAGCTGACAGACGCACAAATGAAACACACCGATGAGCTAATGAAGCAAACCGATGAGCAAATGAAGCGTAACGCCGAGCAAATGAAGCACACTGATGAGCAAATGAAGCGCAACGCCGAGCAAATGAAGCGCACCGATGAGCAAATGAAGCGCACCGACGAAAAACTCAAGCGCATGGGCATTACTTTAGGCAATGTCACCAATAACCAAGGCGATGTCGCCGAAGAATTCTTCTTCCAAAGTTTGATTAAAGACAACCGCCTAGGTTCTATCCGCTTTGATGATGTGGTTAAAAACATGGAAAAGCACCGGGGCAAGATCCAAGAAGAATACGATTTGGTGATGACCAACGGCGACGCGCTGGCGGTGGTTGAAGTCAAATACAAGGTGCATCAGCATGACCTGGACAAACTGGATCGCAAAATGCACCATTTCAAACAGCTGTTCCCGATTTACCAGCACTTTAAGCAATACGGCGCGATAGCCAGTTTCCACATCAACGATGACGCTAAAGCCGAAGCCTTGCGGCGTGGTTATTTTGTCCTGCAACGCAGCGGCGATTTGGTGCATACCGAAGCCAGTGCCAGCCTGAAGGTGTTGTAACGGTCTGTTACTGACGCACCAAAACTAGCAAGGCCGCTTAGGCAAGCTTTAGCGTTTGCTGACCACCCTAGGCCGAGCAGATGGCGAAAGGCTAGGCATTAACTGTTGTTGGTATTTTTTAATCAGCCCCAACGCCAGCACAAAACCCACTACCGCAGCGCCCACAACCCACAATTCGCGGTAAGCCAAGTCCTTAGGCAAGCCGCTGTCGGCACTGCCCGCACCCAGCAACAACGCCACCAAGGGTAGGGCATACTGGATAAAAGCCGCGCGTAACAGGCTGGTTTCGTCCATAGCAATCACCACGGCATCGCCGACTTGTAACGGAATGTTGCTTTCTACGGCGAAGGTTTTGGTTTTTAACGCACTGCCTATGGCGTGTGTGCTGCATGAGCTTTGTTGTTGGCAACCGCCACACGCGCTTTGCGGCTGACTTTCCACTAACACCTGATGCGCGTCTATTTTTACGACTACCGCTAAGGTTTCAATCATCGCATTCCCCTTGGGTTGGGCTCTTTTATGCTGGTTAAGGCTAAGCCAATACTACCATGTTCGGGGAATGGCTCTCTACACAAGTTGTTACAGTTGCAAGCTAATGTTCATGGGCGTAAGGGCAATGCCTTGTAGTTGCCCTTAGCAAAAATGCTGGAAAAAATTTCCACGCTAGAGACTATGAAAGAATTAACATAAGCTTGCTCATCGGAGTGAAAAAACATGTTTTTTCACTCCAGTCTCTACTTAAAACAAAGGCTTACGACAATAAAAAACACCTTTTTGTGAGTATTTGAAAGACTTTCACAGTCTCGCTAGTGAATCCGGCTTCCGTATCGGGGATGGCTAGTCCATCTTAATAAGCATTGTTGTTGCCCTCTAAAATTTACCTGTGTTAATTTTCCCGCTATCACTTCTATAATGTACTCTTGTAATATCCCTATAAGCTTAGCACACGCAAAGCACAGTTACCGATAGCACCGAAATCGGCCTATTTAGGCAAGTCCATAATCGTTAGGTAACAACAGCTACTATTTAATAGTGAATTAGCTAAAAAATTGAGCCATATCATTATCAATGAACCGGGGCTTTATAAGTGTGACCGCTAGACCTAGTGGTGTTTTCAATCACTATACTGTTGCATGATATTTTGCGAGTAACCCACCTGCTTTGCCGGATGACAATACCTTAAGCCGTTTTGAAGCATTATTTGTAACTATTCAGAGCGACTTCTAATAAGTCAAATTTACCGTAGGCTGAGCGGAGTCTTTACCGTAGGCTGAGCGGAGTCGAAGCCGGTTTGTTCGCTTCGACTCCGCTCAGCGAACGGCTGTTGTGCCCCGGATGCTGAATAGTTACCATTATTTTTAAGATAACTTTGGTTGAAATATAGCCACCCAAGAGAAGACTATGCCTAACTATCAAGACATTTACCAACAAGCCAACCAATTACCGGCATTAGAAAAATTACAGCTAGCCGAATTATTGCTGGCGGATTTGGATGCTCCCGACCCAGAAATCGATACCATTTGGCGAGATGAAGCGCAAAAAAGATGGCAAGCCTATCGCGCAAAGGAATTGGACACCGTGAGTTATGAAGCGGTTATGAAAAAATACAAATGAAAATCGAATTTCTTGAGGCCGCCCAAGCTGAGTTGGATGAGGCATTCAATTGGTATGAAGCCCAACAACTAAATTTGGGGTTTGAGTTTTTAACCGAATTTGATAATGCAATTAGAAGAATCGTTGCTTATCCGAAATCTTACGCATTGCTTGGCAGTGATATAAGGCGTTGTTTGATTAAACGTTTTCCCTATGGTGTTTGGTATGGCATTGATGCCGAAACAATTGTTATTGTTGCCGTTGCGCACCTTCATCGAAAGCCAAATTATTGGACGAAGCGGTTAGCTTAGCTGATATTTTTGGGGCTTGATTATAAGCTAATCGGGGTTGCTGCAAATTTTTTGCGACAACTATGTTGACAAACACCGCTTCCAGTATGGTTTCGATGATATGTACAGCATACCCACGCTAAAATAACCAAAAACTTGACCTCTTAAAGTTGATATGAAGGTAGTAAGTCCTTACGCGCTAGTGGCGGCGTAATTCAAATAACCAGCGATGTGGAAGGCACTCATGGCTAAGCTAAATTATTTATTCACCGCAGTGTTTGGGGTTATCCAATGGCAGCCGCCCGGTTGGTTGGTCGGTTTGTGGCCAGGGCTTAAGCGCGGCTGTGCGTGGATCATCAAAAATCCGGGGCGTAGCTTATTGGCTATAGGCTTGCTGCTAGGCTTGGCAATTGCCGCGTGGTTTGGGTATGCGTGGTGGCAAAGCCGTCCGCAGCCTGTAACCGTCGATTTTACCGTACCCGCCATCGAACGCGCGGAACTGGACAAACAAGCCCCGCCCAATCCGCTGCTGATTAACTTCAATAGCTCAGTAGCGCCGTTAGCGTTAGTGGGCAAAACCTTAAGTTCAGAAGTCAGCATCAAACCCGCACTTGCGGGCGTGTGGCGTTGGCAAGACGATAAAACCTTGGCGTTTACACCCGAGCAAGAATGGCCCGCCGGACAAGTATTGCGCATCGCCTTTGAAAAAACCTTGGTGGCGGCGCAAATCCAGCTGGCGCGGTGGGCGTTTACCACCAATACCCCTGCGTTTGACGCGACCTTGGTCAAGTCTGAGTTTTATCAAGATCCCTTGGATGCCAACCTCAAGAAAGCCATTATCCAGTTGCGCTTTAGCCATCCGGTCGATGGACAAACCCTCGAAAACAATATCAGCCTAACGCTTAAGAATTTGGCGGAAGACACCGCCGCCGCCAAAAAACTGCCGTTTACCGTCACATATGACAGCTTAAAACTCAATGCCTTTGTGCATTCCCAAGCTTTGCCCGTACCGCGTTATGACCAACAGGTCAACTTTAGCTTGAACACCCAAGTGCGTCCTGTGAATACCGACACCACCAATAGCACGCCGATTAGCACCCAAGTGTTAGTGCCTGGGCTGTATAACGGCCTGACCATCAGCGACGCGCAACTGACCGTGATGCCCAATAACCAAAACCAACAGCAAGACCAAGTGTTGGTGCTGAGTACCAGCTTGCCTGTGCATGAACGGAAAATGGCCGACAATTTGAAGGTTTGGTTGCTGCCTCTCGCCCATCCCCAGCATCCTGACGATGACACTAGCCAAGCCTATCCGTGGTCGCCGGAGCAAGTGGATGCCGAAATTCTTAAGCTAAGCACGCCAGTTCCGGTGCAAGCCCTGCCCAGTGAGCATGAATTTAGCGATAGTCACGGCTTTCGTGTGCAAGTGCCGGTAGGGCGGATGGTGTTGGTGGCGGTCGATAAGGGCATCGCCTCTTTTGGTGGCTATCAGCTGGCGGACAAAGTGTTCCGCACCCTGGTTGTGCCGCCGTATCCCAAAGAGTTGCGCATTTTAGGCACAGGCTCGTTGCTGGCGCTGAGCGGCGAGCAAAAAGTCGGGCTGATGGCGCGTGATTTATTGGGTGTGCGTGTGGAATTAGGCCGAGTATTGCCCGAGCAATTGCAGAATTTGGTCTCGCAAGGCCAGGGCGATTTTAGCCATCCCAGTTTTTCTGGCGATTTTGGCGCCGACAATTTAAGCGAACGCTTTGTGCTAGACCTGCCTTTAACAGCGCAAACCCCAGGCACGCCGAATTATCAATCGGTGGATTTGCACAGTTATTTGACCGATGCGCAAGGGCTAGCCAAACGCGGCATCTTTTTGTTGACTGCGAGCAATTATGATCCTGCTGATCCTAATGCGATTAATTATGGCGAACCGGAAGCCAGCGACAAACGCTTGCTGGTGGTGACGGATTTGGGCTTGATCGCCAAAACCGAACAAGACGGCGCCCAACTGGTGTTTGTGCAGTCCATCCATACCGGTTTGCCACTAGCCGATGCCGAAGTGGCGGTGATCGGCAAAAATGGCTTGGCGTTGTTCAGCGGGCGCACCGATGCTGAGGGCAAAGTCCGCTTTCCTAAGCTGTCAGGCTTGGAGCGCGAACGCCAGCCGCTGTTTTATCTGGCGAAATGGCAAGGGGATATGAGCTTTTTGCCCATCGCCCGCGAAGACCGTAAGCTTAATTTTTCGCGTTTTGGCATCGATGGCGATGCCAATGCCCAAGATGCCGACCAGCTTAACGCCTATTTGTTTTCTGACCGTGGCCTGTACCGTCCCGGTGATACCTTCCATATCGGTTTGATCGTAAAAACCGAAAACTGGCTTAAACCCTTGGCGGGCTTGCCGTTACAAGCCGAAGTCGTGGATGCTAGAGGTTTGGTGGTGCAAAAATACCCGATTACCTTGGCGGCGGCTGGTTTTAATGAGCTGTCTTACACCACGCTGGATACATCACCGACTGGCACTTATACGGTCAGCCTGTACACGGTTAAAGATGGGCATAGCGACCAATTTTTAGGGCAAACCCAAGTTAAGGTCGAAGAGTTCTTGCCCGATAGCATGAAAGCCACGGTGGCGTTTTCTAAGCCTGTAGCTGAAGGCTGGGTGCATCCTGAGGATTTAGGGGCCGTCGTGACGGTGCAAAACTTATACGGCACACCCGCAGAAGCCCGCAAAGTGACAGCAAGCTTGGCCTTAAAACCCGCTTTGCCAGCGTTTAAACGCTATGCCGATTATCATTTTTATGATCCGCATTACGCTAAAGAAAGCTACGATGAAGCCCTAGCCGATGCGCAGACCGATAGCACGGGCATCGCGCACTTAGCTTTAGACTTAACAAAATATAGCCAAGCCAGCTACCAGCTGAACTTGTCGGTGCGGGCGTTTGAGGCCGAAGGCGGGCGCAGTGTCGCCGCCGAAGCGCAAACCTTAGTATCGGACATGCCGTATTTAGTCGGTTATAAAGCCGACGGTGAACTGGGTTTTGTCAGCAAAGACAGCCGCCGCAGTGTCCGGTTGCTGGCGGTGGCGCCGCAGTTGCAAGCCATAGACGTGCCGTCGTTAAGCGTGGAATGGGTGGAGCGCAAAGTCTTGTCAGTCTTAACGCGGCAAACCGACAACACTTATCAATACGAATCGCGCCCCAAAGAAACCAGTTTGCAAAAAACCGTGCTTACGCTGCCCGCAGCGGGCTATGACTTAGCCCTAGACAGCAGCAAACCTGGGGATTACGCCTATATCCTGCGCACGGCGGACGGCTTGTTGCTCAACCGCATCGACTACAGCGTGGCGGGTAGCGGCAATGTCTCGCGCAGCTTAGACCGCAATGCCGAATTGCAACTGACGCTTGCCAAACCCGAATATGCACCGGGTGAAAAGATTGCCGTTAATATCCGCGCGCCTTATACAGGATCGGGCTTGATAACCATCGAACGCGATAAGGTGTACCAAAGCGTGTGGTTTAAGACCGCGAGCCAATCGTCGGTGCAAACCATCGCGTTGCCTGAAGGGCTGACGGGTAATGCCTATGTCACAGTGCAATTTATCCGTGATGCCAGTTCGGATGAGATTTTTATGAGCCCGCTTTCTTATGCAGTGGCGCCGTTTAAGATCAGCGTTTCCCAACATACCCAAGCCCTAACGCTGAATGTCCCCGAACGGATTAAGCCCGGCGAAAACTTGGCGATACAAGTCCACAGCCCCGAGCCTATGCGCATGGTGGTGTTTGCCGTGGATGAAGGGATTTTGCAGGTGGCGCGTTATCAAAATCCCGACCCCTTGGGGCATTTTTTCAAAAAACGCCAATTGTCGGTGGATACCGCACAAATTTTGGATTTGATTCTGCCTGAGTTTAAAAAATTGCTGCAAGCCGCCGTGCCGGGTGGTGATGGCGATGCGGGCGCGGCATCATTTTTAAACCCGTTCAAACGCAAACACGAGCAGCCAGCGGTGTATTGGTCAGGCATCGTCGATGTCAATGGCGGGCAAACCTTTAACTACACCGTCCCCGATACTTTTAACGGCACGCTGCGCATTATCGCGGTCGCGGTCAATCAAGACCGTATCGCCAGTGTCAATGGCAAAACCGTGGTGCGCGGCGAGTTAATCATCAGCCCGAATGCGCCGTATAGCATTGCCCCGGGTGATGAGTTTAAGGTCAGCGTCAGCGTGGCGAACCATGTCCCCGGTTCGGGTGATAAGGCCGCTGTCGCGCTAAGCCTGAACGTGCCGCCGCAGTTGCAAGTCGTAGGCGAAGGCGAACAAACGCTGACTATAGCCGAAGGCCACGAAGCAGTCGCCAGCTTTAACGTACGCGCGGTGACAGGTGCGGCGGTGGTGTTAGGCGATGCCGAACTGAAATTTGTTGCAAAAACGGCTGGCAAATCAGCGGCCTTGAGCAGCCATTTAAGCCTGCGTCCGGCTAATCCGCGCATAGCCGATTTACGGTTGGGCAGTTTTACCGACACGCTGACCGTGCCGCTGACGCGCAGCTTATACAGCCAACAACGCCAAGTCAGTGCTGGGGTGTCGCCTTTACCGTTGGTGTCGGTCTCGGGTTTGACGGCGTATTTGGATAATTTTGCCCATGCCTGTTCCGAACAATTGCTCAGTAAGGCTGTGCCGTTACTGGTGTTGGGCAAACATCCCGAATTTGCCGAAACATTTAAAGTGGACAACCGCGCGGCGGATTTCGACAAATTGCTGGCGGTGTTGCGTACCCGCCAAAACGCCGAAGGCGGCATCGGCTTATGGGCTGCGACACCGATAGCGCATGAGTTTGTGTCGGCATACACCGTCAACGTCTTGTTGGAAGCTAAAGCGGCGGGCGTTGCCGTGCCTGAAGATATGTTGCAACTAGCCAATGTATATTTGCAGGGTTTGGCGGCGAGTCCGGCAAACGGCTTGGCGGCGGTGCGGGTGCGGGCTTATGCCGCGTATTTGCTGACCCGCCAAGGGATGGTCACAACCAGTCTGCTGTCAGCTTTGCGCGAAAATTTGCGCGTCAACTTCAAAGCCGATCTGTGGCGCGGCGATTTGGCTGCTGTGTATCTGGCAGCAAGTTACCAGTTGTTACAACAAAGCGCAGTGGCGGATGAATTGCTTTACACGCCGCTGCAACAGCTAGGCAAGGGCGGCGGTAATGAATACGCGTATGCGGATTATTACGATAGCTTGATCCATGATGCGCAAACTATTTATCTGTTGGCGAAACATTTTCCGGCAAAATTACAGGCCATGCCGCCGACGCTGTTTCAGTCTATAGCCAAACAAATCACCGCCCAGCACTATAACACCTTGTCTTCGGGGTATTTGTTGTTGGCGTATAACGCCTATCTGGATGCTATTCCTGCGACTGCTGTCAAAAATTTGGCGATAACTGCGCAGGATAATAACGGCACACAACAGCCTTTGGTCTTGCCGGATAACGCCGCGCCGCGCGTAGCAGTGCCAGAATCCGCGAAAAGTCTGCTGTTTTCAGGGCCCAAGGGTTTGCCTTTGTATTATGCTGTGTCGGAAGCGGGTTATGACCAATTACCGCCTAGCCAAGAACTGCGTGAAGGCATCGAAATCTTGCGCGAATATGTCAATAGCAAAGGCGATGTGGTTGATAGTGTGGCCTTGGGCGAAGAAATCACCGTGCGCGTGAAAGTGCGTGCAATAGCAAGAACTTATATCAATGATGTGGTGATCCAAGACTTATTGCCCGCTGGTTTTGAGGCCGTGCTGCAAAATCCGGCTGCTACCGAAGGCGAAGACAGCGAGGCAGCTTGGCGCGACCGTTTAAGTACAGGCGGCAATTGGCAGCCGCAGTATACCGATGTGCGCGAAGACCGCGTGGTGTTATACGGCACAGTCAGCGATGCCTTGGCGGCTTATGAATACCGCCTAAAAGCCACCGCCACGGGCGTGTTCAGCGTACCGCCCGTGTATGCCGAAGCCATGTATGAGCCGACCGGGCGGGCGCGGTCGGCTCATACA
>JABFST010000310.1 GCA_013140465.1 Methylococcaceae bacterium | reverse complement strand
GGGTGGGAAGTAACTGGAAATGAACTGTCAGTCCGTAGAGCCTGCCCTGAGCGTAGTCGTGAGGGTTGACGAACCCGTTTCGGTTTTATGCAGTGGCGAGCCTTCCGTTTCATGGCGAAGCTTGGAAATTACGGATCACGCTGACTTGGCTGCTAAAGCGATGATTTGACTGCATGGGATGTTTGGGGATGGAATGACAGGAAGGTAGTACGCAGTAAGCGGGGAGACCTGCCAGCCGCAGTGAACGGCAGGCAGGAGTCAGAGCCCTCATACGAGCGATGCAGTTTGCTAACAGAGCAAAGAACAGCTTGCGGGAAAGCAGACCTAAGAAATCCCAACAGCAGGACGTAGCGTGAAATCAACTCTGTCTTACGTCAGGCAAACTGTGGGAACAGCGGGTAGCAAAACCGTTGCCAGCAAAGGGGGGGTAGGAAGATAGATGCAAACTGAACATAACAAGGCAACCGAAAAGGTAGAATCCACAGTGTCAGAAAAGACTAGACAGGAAACAGAAACTCCAGCCCAACATAAATGGCTATGGGTGGAAGCTGCGGTATGGACGGAGCGCATGTTGGCGAAACGGGTCAACGGTGTCAAGGGAGGAAAATGGTTTAGCCTGATGGATAAAGTCTACGCCCAAAACACCTTACAAACTGCTTGGCAACGGGTAAAGAGCAATAAGGGGGCGGCAGGCATAGACAGGGTGAGCATAGAACGGTTCGAAGAACAGAGCGGGCAGTATCTACAAGAGCTGCACGGGCAACTCAAAACGGGGACTTACCAGCCGCAAGCCGTCAAACGGGTCAATATCCCCAAGGCGAGTGGAGGAACGCGCCCATTAGGTATCCCCACGGTCAAAGACCGGGTGGTGCAAATGGCGATAAAACTGGTTATAGAACCCATTTTTGAGAACACATTCAGGGACACAAGTCATGGATTCAGGCCTGAAAGGGGCTGTAAAGATGCGCTAAGAGAAGTGGATGGCTGGCTGAAAGCGGGCTATAAGTGGATAGTCGATGCCGATATAAAAGGCTACCCTTCGACATGCTCAGGGCAGGCTTCGGCAACATTAACCACGAGCTGATGATGGACAAGGTAGAACAACACATAGCGGACAAGCAACTGCTCAAACTCATCGAAGCGTATCTGAAACAAGACATCATGGAAGAGGGTAAGAGCTGGAAAGCGGCTAAAGGTACGCCACAAGGTGCTGTCTTAAGTCCTTTACTGGCAAATATCTACCTGAATGAGCTAGACCATCTCATCGGCGAAAAGTACCGTATGGTGCGATATGCGGATGACTTTGTCATTCTCACGACCAGCGAAGCGGAAGCCGAACAAGCCCTTGCGACAGTGAGGGAGTGGATGGCAAGTCATCACCTCGAACTACATCCTGAAAAGACACGGATAGTTAACGAAAATGAAGACCCCAACGGATTTGACTTTCTGGGTTACAACTTCAAGAAAGGTATGCGCTTAGTACGCAAGAAAAGCTTAACAGCAATGCGGGACAAGATAAGGCTTTATACCCGAAGAAGTCAGGGGGTTGGAATAACAACCGTTATCGAAAAGCTTAATCCGATACTTCGAGGCTGGTTTAACTACTTTAAACATGTCAAGAAGAATGAGCTTAGGGCAATGGATGGCTTTGTACGGCGCAGATTACGAAGTATTTTGCGCAAGTATCAAAAGAAGGGAGGGGGGACAGGAAGAAATATCCAAGACCATCAGCACTGGACAAATGCCCACTTCGCGAGCTTGGGACTTTTCACAATGGTTGAAGCCCACGCGGAAGCGAGCCGATCCCGATGAGGAAACTATCGACTGGAGAGCCGTGTGCGGGAGAACCGCACGCACGGTTCGGAGGGAGGGGAGAGTCGAGAGGCTCTTCTCTACCCCTATAGACATTTATAGTTCCCACGCTCTCCGTGGGAATTCATCCCGCAACGCTCCTGCGTTTCGTGGCCCTGATGCCATGAAGATAGCTAAGAAAACGCTAGAGCGACTTGGGCTGCATAGCGGCAGACCTGCGAGGTTTTAAAAACCTCGCAGGTCTTTACCTTGCTACTCATCCGAAGTCACAACAAATCGGGCAACCGTTTTTTGATAACAAAAACATATAAACAACTAAAAGGTATTGCCGCATGAAAGCCAACGACCACCCGCCGCAGTTCCCCGCACCTTGGGCGTGTGATTGGGGTGAACACCGCGATTACGGTTTGTTTATGGTCGTGGAGATAAACGGTGTGCGGCAATGCTTTCGTTGGCTACCGCAGGGGGTGTTTATGATGGGGTCGCCAGAATCTGAACCTGAGCGTTGGCATGAAATGGAAATCCAACACCCAGTCACGCTTAGGCTAGGCTTTTGGTTGGCGGACACTGCTTGTACACAAGCCCTTTGGCTGGCGGTGATGGGCGAAAATCCTAGCCGTTTTAAAGACGACCTTAATAATCCGGTGGAAAACGTCAGCTGGGACGATTGCCAGAAGTTCATCAGCCGCTTAAATGAACTAATACCCGATTTGGCGGCACGATTACCTACTGAGGCAGAATGGGAATATGCTTGCCGAGCAGGTACAACGACACCATTTTCGTTTGGTGACAACATCACACTTGAGCAAGTCAATTACAACGGTGTGTTTCCTTATAACTACGGCAAAAAAGGCGAGTATCGGCAAAAAACTGTCCCGGTCAAATCCTTACCCGCCAATCCCTGGGGCTTCTACGAAATGCACGGTAATGTTTTGGAATGGTGCGCAGATTGGTTTGGCGATTATCCGACAACAGCAGTCGAAAATCCGACGGGGCCAACAGCTGGCACCGCCCGCGTTGTGCGCGGCGGTTCTTGGCTCATCAGCGGCAGGGACGTGCGCTCCGCTTTCCGTTTCAGGATCACGCCAGATGACCGCAACTTCCGCCTGGGTTTCCGTCTCGCCCTAGGTCATTCAGGCGCAGCAAGTCAGGCAGACGGGAGGCGGGCGGTGGCCGGACAGACAGCCGCGCGGTAGCGGCGGCGGTCAGGCCGGACACAGCACGCCGGATTACAATAGTTTATAGTTCCTAAGTTCTGCGCTGGAAGTCATCAACACTTGGCGTAAAACGGCTTTAGATGTTTTACGCGGCGGTAGTGCAATGTCTAAAGCCATTGCACTCCAGGTTGTAGGCGGAGCATGGGAAAATAATTGAGACTGTAGAGACGCGATTTATCGCGTCTCCATTAGTACCCCAATTGCTGACGGAAACGCAAATATGACAGACGCGATAAATCCAGTCGCGGCAAACCAAATCCAGACGCGATAAATCGCGTCTCTACGGGGTTTGCTCTCATGCTTATACTCAAGCATTTTTTATAGTTCCCACGCTCTGCGTGGGAATTCATCCCGCAACGCTCCTGCGT
>JABFST010000113.1 GCA_013140465.1 Methylococcaceae bacterium | reverse complement strand
CACAGAATATGAAAAACCTAAACGGTGTCAATGTTTGCGCCAAGAAGTCTACGCTAATAAACTTATGTTTTAAATATGGCTATAAATTTATAGAATATAAACTTATAGTTTAGAATGGACGTTTATGAATAAATTAACCGCAATGCGGGTATTTTGCCGGAGTGTTGAGCTGGGCGGGCTTGCCGCCGTGGCTCGGGAAATGAACTTGTCCGCGATGATGGTCAGCAAACATGTTGCGCAACTGGAAGATGCCTTGGGTGTGGCGTTGTTAAACCGGACCACGCGGCAAATTAGCCTGACCGAAGCGGGGGAAATTTATTATTACCGCAGCAAGCAATTGTTGGATGATTTTTCTGAGCTGGAAGAAAGCACCTCGCAATTAGGGCGGCAAGTGAAGGGGACGCTTAAAATCAGCGCCCCTATCGATTTTGGTGGCTTGTTCATGGTGCCTGCCATAGATGCCTACCAACGCCATTACCCCGATGTCAAAATTCTGATGACCTTGCACAACAGTGCCGTGGACTTAAGCAAAGGCAGTTTTGACTTGTCGCTACTAGTAACAGACAGCTTGGATTTAGGCGTAGTCGCCCGAAAAATTGCCGAAACCCGCTTAGGCACTTATGCGGCTCCCAGCTATTTGCAAACAGCGGGTACGCCGACCCAAATTGCGCAATTAAGCCAGCACCGCTGTTTGCACTACATGGACACGCCGCATAAAGATTATTGGCAATTTAAACTCGGTACAGAAACCATCAAATTTAGGCCCAACTGGCATTTTGCCGCCAATAATGGCCGCGCCTTATGCCAAGCGGCAGCGTTGGGCATGGGCATTACCCAAACGCCGGAAATATCTGCCACCCATTATGTGGCACTAGGCCAGTTGGTCGAGGTGTTGCCCGAATTTAGCTTACCGCCCCTCGCCATTTACGCCACTTATTTACAACGGCGGTTTTTGCCCGCCAAATTAACGACCTTTGTCGATTTCATGGTTAAATACTTTGCCGCCCAAGGCATGACAACACCGCCTTAGGCAACCTCTTAAGCCCACATCACGTTCAACAATGGCAAGACGCAGCGAACACAGTCATGACGAATTAAAGGCCCTGGTTTTGCAGGCGGCAGAAACGATTATTATTGAGGACGGCTACGCGGCCTTAAACCTGCGCACCTTGGCCTTAGACATAGGCTATACTGTCGGCAGTGTCTATATGGTGTTTGCTAACCGCGCCGATTTGCTGATGCACATTAATGCGCGTACCTTAGAGGCACTGTCATTGGCTATGGCCCAACCCCCAAAAGTTTCTGGATTAGCCGCAATTGAAGCCTTGGCCTTGGCCTATTTAAGCTATGCACGGCAAAACTTTAACCGCTGGAGCATGGTTTTTGATCCGCATAACGTCAACAAAGCGCCTATCCCCGTTTGGTATCAAGCAAAAATTGACCGCTTGTTTGCCGCCCTTGAAACCCAACTCGCCCTATTGGCGCCTCATACACCGCCCGCAGAACTTGCCCAAGCGGTGTGGGCTTTAGGTTGCGGTATCCAAGGCGTATGTCTGTTGTCGCTAAAAGCAGACAGCAAACCTGCGCAGCTTAAGCACATCGAAAACACACTTAAGCTTTTGGTGCGTAACTTTATGTGCGGCTGGACGACGGCAACATAAAGCCACAGCGTGCCCTCGCCATACCCCATGAGCCAATAATGCTTGGCACAACTAGGCTAGACCCAACACGGGCCCTGCTCTTAATTAGCGAAAACCCAATGCCCCAACCCGACCTTAAAAAATACGAATTTATTGATGCCCTGAGGGGCATAGCCATTCTTGCCGTCATGCTGGTGCATTCATCACAGAGTGTAAGCCCAACAAGTACAACCCTACAGGGGCTGATGGATGAAGGTGCCAGAGGCGTGCAGCTGTTTTATATAGCCAGTGCCGTAACCCTGTGCATGTCTTGGATTAGCCGTAGCCAATTCGAACAAGCCCCTATCCGCAATTTTTTTATCAGGCGTTTTTTTCGGATTGCCCCGCTGTTTTATATTGCCATTGTGTTTTACAGCTATCTGTATGCAGGTGGTTCAGATTACTGGTCCCCTCATGGCATCAAGTGGTGGTATGCGCCTTTAACCGCATTATTCCTGCATGGCTTTCATCCTGAAACCATTAATTCGGTGGTGCCGGGCGGCTGGTCTATTGCGACAGAAGTGGGGTTTTATCTCATTCTGCCGATTTTGCTCACCTATATTAAGTCCATAAAGATATGTCTAGGCTTTTTTAGCTTCAGCCTAGTCTTGTATTACCTTAATAAATTTATTGTGCCGCAGTTGTTTGTCTATCCCGAAAACCAGCAATATTTGGTCAATAATTTTGCTTATTTTGATTTTCTTGGGCAATTGCCCGTATTTTTTATCGGTATTTTTTGTTATTTGATACTGCGCAACAATTACCCCCGCCCTTTAATTGCGATAATGGGGGGTGCGCTGATGTGTATGCTGTTAGTGCTGTTTTTTTACCCTTCGGCAAAACTGCCGCCCCACCACCTGATTGCTGGCGGCCTGTTTTCTGTCCTGACCGTGTTGTTGGCAAACTGGCCTATGCGCTTATTCGTCAATAAAATAACCAGGCTATTAGGCAAACTCAGTTTTAGCTTGTATTTGGTGCATCCAGCGGTATTAAAATATTTTCATACCTTTGGGATTAGCGGCCTGTTTCCACACTCGAATGCGGCAAGCTTGCTGCACTATGTGTGCGTTATTGTTGTGGCGTGTTGCGTGTCTTGGTATTCGTACCAATACATCGAAAAAACCGGCATAGTGCTGGGAAAACGTTTAATTGACAACCTTGAGGCTAAAAGGAAGGTCTATGGGACTGAACAATAACTAATGGCCCACATTAGGGGCTGATAAACATCGCATCGCCATAGCTAAAAAACCGATAAGACTCTGCGACCGCATGTCGGTAGGCTTCCATCGTGGATTCATAGCCCGCAAAAGCAGAAACCAGCATTAACAGCGTCGATTCTGGCAGGTGAAAGTTGGTCAGCATCGCATCTACCGTCTTAAACGGGTAGCCGGGCGTGATAAACAAAGCCGTGTCGCCCACACCTGCGCATAAAGCACCACTTTGGGAGGCCGACTCCAATGCCCTGACGGCGGTCGTGCCGATAGCAATCACCCGCCCGCCCTGCGCTTTGGCTAAGGCAATTGCCGCCACCGCTTCGGCGGATACGGCATAAAATTCTTTGTGCATGACATGCTCAGCCAAATTTTCTGTGCGTACAGGTAAAAAGGTGCCGCTGCCTACATGTAAGGTGACAAACGTAGTGGCTATGCCTTTGGCCTTAAGTGCCGCCATCGTGTGGGTGTCAAAATGCAAGCCAGCTGTAGGCGCGGCAACAGCCCCGGCAGTTTGGGCAAAC
>JABFST010000143.1 GCA_013140465.1 Methylococcaceae bacterium | reverse complement strand
GCTTGCCTAACATGGCGCTCAATGGGACGTGCCGCCTTGTGGCGGTTTTGTAGTTTTTTATTTTATCAAGCCTTGGGGCTTCGCTTGGCGTCCGTGAGCGGCACGCCCCTTAGCTCTACGTTAGGCGCACCTGTTATGAACTCTCGAAATTCATTATGAGAATAAAAAGTTGAAAGCCATCTCTGAAGCCTCTTTGGAAAGATCAGCCCATATTTTAGAATGGGCTGTAAAAAATATTCACCAAGTTAGCATTCCTAATCCCAACCTCCGTAAAAGGCTAGCAGGTTCATCTTTCACTTTGGCAATAGATCTGTTTAATTGCACATTAATTTTAGGGAAAGAATCTGCTCAATCTGGAGTTTGTGTCTTAGCGAGAAGTATTCTTGAGTGTTATGTTCGAGGCTTTTGGCTTGCATACGTTGCCGACGATAGCACTATTGAACGTTTTTCAAAAAACCAAAGTACAAAAACACTTAAACCACTCATAGGGGCAATTAAAAAATCAAAATCTAACTCCATTCCTAAAAATAGTTTGGCCGACTTAGAAAATAAAGTTCACACATTAGACTCTATTACACATGGTGGCTTGGCGCACATGAAACTGAGAAACATATCAGACGACAAAATTGGCACTAATTTATCAAAGCAAAACATGACGCCTCTCTTTATTCTGTTTGGAGCAAGTGTTGTTGTAAATTGTGTTGAGCAATTTACTCGCTCATTACTGGAGGATGAGTTTAGATCTATTGAGCAACTCGATGAAGGTACAGATTTCCTGAGCCAGTTATTGACAACAATCAAAGACAACGAATAAAAACTAAAACTCATATTAGCCTAACAATTCAGTCAAAGGGACGCGCCGCCCGTTGGCGGTTTTGAAGTTTTGGTTTTTATCAAGGTTGGGTGGCTTCGTTTAAGCTCTGTGAGCGGCGCGCCCCTTACCGTAACGTTATGCAATGTACCTACAATTACGTGAAATAACAAAATCTAGTTAGGCAACGTCTTATGACTTATATGTTAATGCCACTCGATACACATTTCGATATTGGATTCGGAGCAGTGGCTGAATCGTTCAAGCTTGCTTCAGATGCAATCTCATCAACTCACTCCGAATTATTAGGGTTGAATTCTCACTTGCCGGCAAGTTTCTTATACCGTCATGCTATAGAGTTATTTCTCAAATCTGGTATTATCATTTTTCATAGGAAATTCAAGCTTCCTTTCGATCAAGAGTCCCCAGATAGCGAGCCAAAAGTCTTGGTGAATGGAAAATGGAAGCGTATGTATGATGTTCATGGACTGAAAGATTTGTACAGTTACTTGAGTTCTATTGTATCAAGCCAAATACCTTATTTAGTAACCAACACACGCTGTTCGGATTGGAGTTTTTCCGCAAAGCTCGATACGTGGATTACTGAAATTGACGCTACTGATTCTACAAGTACATTTTTCCGGTATCCCGTTACAAAGCACGCAGAGAACGATAAGAATAAGTGGGCACATAAAAAAGGAAATTTCGAAGACATGATTTCCAAAATTGGTGAAGGATCGAAACCTTTGAAAGCCTTCCTTGTTTTAGGTGAGAATGATGAAATTACCAGTGCATTTCAACACGATGATGAGTTATCAAAAGCAATGTTCATCACTTTAAAAAGTGCCGCTGATTATTTGTATTGTTTCCACGCTGCCATGAGATGGGAGTTAACTGGGGGTTTATAGCCTAAGTAAATCGCAATTTCTGTGCTTATAGTTTTTAGCGCATAGTTTAGCAGCATAACTTTACGCTCAAGTGGGACGCGCCTTTTCGTGGCGGTTTTAAAGGTTTATATTTTTTCGGCTTCGGTGGCTTCGCCAATCTTCCGTGGAAGGCGCGCCCCTTAGCTTTACGTTAGGCTATTGCGAGGTAACTTCATGACACGCTCAGAGCGAGCAATGCAGATTTGGCAAATTTTGATAAGCAAAGCAGACAATCAAAGCACTATAACTTATGGAGAGTTAGCGGATTACCTCGGTTTTGCTGGGGCTGGTGTATTCGCTCCGCTTCTCGATTGCATCATGCGTTACTGTGATAAAAATGGGCTTCGAAGATACGGGGTCAGGCCTTACATTTGACACACGTAGATACGGGGTCAGGCTTTACATTTGACACACGATGACCCCGTCTTGGGATTGTGTGGCGTAAATTGACCATTGCTCCTGGCTTAAGCCGACAAATGACAAGCCATCAGGAGTGGATTGCGCCTGACCGCTTAAGGTATAGGTCAGGAGCAATAGCGAAAAGAGTATTTTTTGCTTAACGTTCATCTAAAATCCAAGGATTTAAAATTTCCACACCCGTCGGCGCAAAATCTGCCACATTACGGGTAACCACCGTCATACCATGTACCAACGCCGTAGCGGCAATCAAGGCATCACGATCTGAGCGCGGATCAGGCACATGCAGTTTGGCGCAGCATAACGCCACCGCCGTGTCCACAGGCAAAATACGACCATCAAACGCAGGTAAGACATGATGGTTTAGCCATGTTCTCAGCAATGCGCCTTGTGTACTATCACGCCGCTCAAGCTGACCAATTCCGATTGCCAATTCCAGCACAGTTATTGCTGATACAAACAAACTGCCTGTCGGAATACGCTCTGCCCATGTGATAACGTTTGGAGCTGCTTTACCTGATTTAGCCTTCCTTAGTTCTGAGATCACATTCGTGTCAAGCAAGTACATCAGAAGTCAACAGTTTGAAATAATTGACCTGTTAGACGTGGCGGATCAAACTCAATATCAATATCGGGTAATTCCGGCATTGCCAATTGCTCAACAATGTTCACTTGGTTACTGGTAAGCTGTCGGTAATCCTCAATCGTTAATAAAACATGGGCAGGCCGCCCTCGATCTGTGATTAACACGGGGCCATTACGCGCCGCTTTTTTGGCTTTTCCAACATCTTGATTTAATTCACGACTGGACAATGTGGTTATACTCATAACGACCTCCCTACAAAAGTAGTTACGTTACTACAATTGCTCTGTTTTGCCAATTTATTGCTTTGTCAAATCGTTACATTCAAGCAAATCCCAATCAAACGGAAGCCTGGTAGGGTGCGCATCGCGCACCTTATACCTTCGATAGGGGACGTGTTCAATTGATGTTGCAATCTGCGGGTTGCAGAAAGACGGGGTCAGGCGTTCGCAGTAACGAAAGACGGGGTCACGAAAGACGGGGTCAGAAAGACTGGGTCACAGAAAGACGGGGTCACAGAAAGACGAAAGACGGGATCAGGAAAGACGGAGTAAGGCCTTAAAAAGACGGGGTCAAAAGACGGGGTCAGGCCTTACATTTGACACACGATGACGTAAAAGACGGGGTCAGGCCTTACATTTGACACACGATGACGTAAAAGACGGGGTCAGGCCTTACA
>JABFST010000162.1 GCA_013140465.1 Methylococcaceae bacterium | reverse complement strand
TCGTCGGGCAATTCCGACCCTAGGGCAATGGAGTTTCAAAAAATGCAAGTGTTGCCGATTAGCTGTGAAATCACTTCTATTGCCCAACCTGAGCAACACGTTTATTTACAAATGGACTTTGGCGCAGAAGGCGTGTTTTCCAAACGTGCAAACATCAGTGCCGATACACTGATCGACCATATCAGCACGGTTTGTTTTAATTTGCTCAGCGAATTAGATTGGCCTAAACAAGCGGCCCTGCAATCTTTAGCGGATGACAAAGTGCGCTGGATGCCGGAAGTGCGGATTGAGAATGTGACTGAATCGGTAAATACCGAACCTGAACAATTACTGGGTAAAAAAGTGACGCGTGCCAGTGACGGGCGCAAGCAAATCATTATCCATAACTTGGGTTCGCCCGTGATTTTGCAATTTGGGCATGAGCGGCGTTGAGGGTAGGGCGGGTAAGCATAAAAAAGGGCGGTTTAACCGCCCTCTTGGATCTTGAAACTATGCGCAAGCCCTCACCTGATGGAGAGGGTTTTGATTCATGCAACCCTTATTTCGCGCTAGCTTTATCTGCTTTTTTAGCCTTTTTGTCAGCTGCTTTTTCTGCCGGTTTGGCTTTGTCGGCGGCTGGTTCTGGGGCTTTTTCAGGCGCAGCTGCAGCTGGAGCAACTGCTGGCTGTACTGGGGCTGCAACAGGAGCAGCAGCAGGTGCAGGTGCAACAGGTGGTTCTTCAGTCAGCGGCACTAAAATTTCAACTTTAGCTTGTTTACGCAAAGCTTCCACCATGTTTTGTACTTTTTTACGTTGTAAGTACGGCATCAATTGGTCTTTTACCGCTTCTAACGGAGGTGGGGTTTGGGCGCGTGAATCTTCACGCAAAATGACATGGTAGCCAAATTGGGTTTTTACAGGGGTTTTGGTGTATTTGCCTTTTTCCAGTTTGGCAACCGCTTCAGAGAAAGGTTGTACCATTTGACCAGCAACAAACCAGCCTAAATCGCCGCCATTTTGTGATTCTTTGGCATCCAATGAGTTTTTGTTGGCCAATTTGGCAAAATCGCCGCCTTTGTCCAATTCGGCTATCAGTTTTTTCGCTTCGTCTTCGGTTTTGACTAAGATATGGCGAGCTTTGAATTCAACGCCATTTTCACCCGCCACTTTGCTGTCATATTCTGCTTTTATTTCAGCATCGGTGATAGGGTTGGACTTGATGAAATTTTGCACATCAGCTTGGGTCAACAAGGTTTTTTTGGCGGTTTCCAATTGTGCAACCACTTCGGGTGAGTTTTCCAATTGTTTGTGTACCGCATCTTGCACCAACAATTCGCGTTGGATCAGTTCTTCAATCAATTTTTCTTTAGGAAAAGTTTGTCCGTGCGCACGCTCGG
Organism: Methylococcaceae bacterium; assembly: GCA_013140465.1. GTDB lineage: Bacteria > Pseudomonadota > Gammaproteobacteria > Methylococcales > Methylomonadaceae > Methylobacter_C. The sequence goes on along the minus strand of JABFST010000162.1, from coordinate 2,055 downwards.
CGATTTCTTTTTCTAGCTGCGCCAATGTGGCTTTGGCAATGTATTGTCCATTTACGACAGCGACGGCATCGGCTTTGTCTATCGCGGGTTTTGCGCTAGTGGTGACTGCGGCGGGTGATGCCGTAACTGTGGTGGCAGTGTTGTCTGCTAGTTTTTGATCGCAACCGGCAATAAACGCACTTCCAGCGACAAGGAGGGGAATTATCGATTTTTTCATGTATTTAATTTCCTGTGGTTTCTTCTGAGGGTGAGAGGGCATTAATGCCTAAGGCATGAATTTGTTGTTTCATCAGGTCGCCTAAGGCTTTGTAAATCAGCTGGTGGCGTTGCACTAAGCTTTTACCTTCAAAGGCTTCGGCGACAATCGTGACATGATAATGGCCACCGCCGCTTCTTGCCCCAGCGTGTCCCGCGTGGGCAGCACTGTTATCAATTATTTCCAATAAGGCTGGCTGTAGTTCGGCGGTCAGTAATTGTTTGATTTGTTCGGATGTCATTGGGGAAATACCTTTTTAAATGGTTTTACAGTGACATGGGCATAAACGCCCGCATCGATATAAGGGTCGGCAGCTGCCCACGCTTTCGCTTCATCCAGGCTAGAAAATTCCGCCACGATAAGACTTCCGCTAAAGCCCGCAGCCCCTGGATTTTCAGTGTCTAGGGCAGGGTGTGGGCCCGCCAACAACAAGCGGCCTTCATTTTGTAAGGCTTGTAAGCGTTGGATATGGGCAGGGCGTGCGGCTAACCTTTTGTCCAGGCTATCAGCCACATCTTCACTGATTATTGCGTAAAACACGGCTTATTCCTCGGCTTCAGGGATATATTTATATAAAACAATCATTTGCACGACCATAAACACCACCATCAGGCCGGGAGCGACAAAGGTTTTGAAAGTAACCCAGTCGTCAGTGCTGAAATTAAACATAACATAAACATTTATAAAACCGACCGCGATGAAGAAACTGGCCCAGCTAAAATTCAGCCGACTCCAAATTTTGCTGGGCAAACTTAAATTTTCGCCCATCATGCGTTCTATAAAGGTTTTTTTGCCAAAAAAATGGCTACTTAAAAAAGCGATGCCAAACAACCATTCAATAATAGAGAACTTCCATTTAAGGTATTGTTCATCGTGCAGGTAGATGGTCGCACCACCAAAGACAATCACCAAGGCTAAGGTTATCCATTGCATGGTTTCAACCTTGCGGTGTTTAAACCAAGTAAAAGCGACTTGTATGACCGTAGCGACTATGACCACTTCAGTGGCTATATAAATGTCGTAAAGCTTATAAGCGATAAAAAACAGAATAATGGGAATGAATTCAAAAAGTTGTTTCATAGTCAACAAGGGTAGGGTGGACAGGCGTTAGTTTCTACAACACTCCAGCAACGATTTCTGGGTTGGCGAGTTTAGAAATTGGATCGGTTTGCATAAGTTGCATGGAAAAACACCGCTGCCGTGGGTGCTGTTACTTCGGGGGAGCGTAACTTTCCTTAGGCTCGTTTAATGGCAGACTGGCATGGTACCGACTTGCGGGCAGTTGGTTAATGGCAAATAAAAAAATCTAGCGGCTAGTCTGCTGTAAGTCAACTTTGAACCGCTATTGTAGAGTTTTTCAATTTGATTGTACATGCTTGCGCTGTCGATTCTTGCTAGAATGCCCGTTATTTTGGAGAGCGATAATGGATAAAAATACCCAAACCGAATTGGAAGCCGCTGCGTTCAGACGCTTAGTCAGCCATCTGCAACAACATCCCGAAGTCCAAAATATAGAGCTGATGCTGGTGGCGGATTTTTGCAGGAATTGCCTCGCCAAGTGGTACAGTGAAGCGGCACTTGAAATCAATGCGGGAGTTGATTACGAACAAGCCCGAGAGCTGATTTATGGTATGCCATATCATCAGTGGAAAGATCAGTTCCAAAAAGAAGCCACAGCTGAACAACTGGCGGCTTACAATTCGAAGCGGCAGACCCAATAACAGGCTTAGCGATTGCCTAATGGATGCCACAGGCACTTAGGCAATCATGTATAAAACTTCGCATAATGTATATTATGT
>JABFST010000255.1 GCA_013140465.1 Methylococcaceae bacterium | reverse complement strand
CCAGTGCCGCAGAATGGTACTTTACCCCCAACCACTATGCCATATTGGTAGCCTTGGTGATTATCAACCTAGGGTGTTGTGTGACCTTATACCGCCGCACCTTAACCGCCTATCGGTTTATGGAACGCCATGACCGCGCTTAATATCCCCCCTCACGCCAGTGCCGCGATGCTCGCCGTCGTGGGCTTGTTGCTGCTTGCCAGTGCCAGCCGTTTGTTGTTGGCGGCTAAAAACCCCAGCACCGACTACACCGAACTGCGCTTACGCATCCAATCCTGGTGGTGGATCGTTGGCCTGTTGTTTTTGGTGCTTGCCAGCAACACCCAAACCGCAATTGTGTTTTTTGGTTTTTTAAGCTTTTTGGCCTTAAAAGAATTCTTGTCGATAGTCCCGACCCGCATGACCGACCGACGCGTGATTTTTTGGGCATATTTGGCTATCCCCGTGCAATACTACTGGGTCAGCATTGGCTGGTATGGCATGTTCATCATATTTATCCCAGTCTATGTGTTTTTGTTTCTGCCGATGCGCATGGTATTGATAGGCGACACCCAAGGCTTTATACGCTCAGCGGGCATATTGCATTGGGCGGTCATGCTGATGGTGTTTGCAGTAAGCCACATCGCCTACCTACTCACCTTGCCCGTCAAAAACCCCAATGCAGGTGCGATGGGTCTCGTGCTGTTCTTATTGTTTACCACCCAATTTAATGACGTGTGCCAATATATTTGGGGCAAATGCTTGGGCAAACATAAAATCATCCCCAAAGTCAGCCCCAACAAAACCTGGGAAGGCTTTGTCGGCGGGGTGTTGACCACTACCGTGTGCGCGGGTTTCGCCGCGCCGTTGCTGACACCTTTAAACCAAAGCCAAGGCTGGGTGGCAGGGCTGATTATCGGCTTGGCGGGGTTTGTCGGCGATGTCGTGCTGTCATCCGTCAAACGGGATCTCAACATCAAAGACAGCGGCAGCCTAATCCCAGGGCATGGCGGCATACTGGACAGATTGGACAGCCTGATTTACACCGCCCCGCTGTTTTTTCACTTTTTGTATTATGTGGCGTATTGATGGACAAAGTGCTTAAGATTGCAGTATTTGCCCTCATCATCAAACCCTTGGCATTGCTTATGTTGGGCATTAACCTACGCGGACGCGAAAAACTGCCGCACACCGGCCCCGCAATTATTGCCGCCAACCACAACAGCCATTTGGACGCACTAGTGTTAATGAGCCTGTTTCCGCTGCATAGCCTACCTAAAGTCCGGCCCGTTGCTGCCGCCGACTATTTTTTAAGCAACCGCTGCTTGGCTTGGCTATCGGTGCATTGCTTAAATATAGTGCCGTTTAACCGCAGCGGGCAGACCGAACCCGGACAATTGTTTGCAACTTGCCATCAGGCATTGGATAACGGCGACATTTTAATCCTGTTCCCCGAAGGCAGCCGGGGCAGCCCCGAAAAAATCAGCAAAATCAAAAAAGGCTTGTTTTATTTGCTCAAAGACCGCCCGGACATTAAAGTGACCCCCGTGGTCATGCACGGCCTGGGCCGCGCCCTACCCAAAGGCGAAGCCTTATTAGTGCCGTTTAATTGTGATGTGATCGTCGGCGACCCGCTGCCCGAAAGCACCGACTCCGTAGCGTTTACGCGCACCCTAAGCCTAGCCTTTGCCGAACTGTTACCGTATTGCTTAACGCGGCATGATAGCGAATAGCCCGCCAAAACCACCACCCACACCTATGCCTAATTTGCACCCTAGCGGTGAACTGATTGTTAAAGTCGCTATCCCAGAACCCTATTACCAACTCTTCGATTATCTCGCCCCCGTAGCCACAGACCACAGCACGCTTAAGCCCGGCATCCGTCTGGAAGTCCCGTTTGGCAGGGGGATTGCCAAAAAAATCGGGGTGTTGGTCGAAATCAGCCAGCACAGCGATATTACCGCCGACAAGTTAAAACGCGTGCTGCGCGTCTTAGATGCCCAACCGCTGCTAAGCCCTAAAGACTTGCGTTTGTTGCTGTGGGCTTGCCAGTATTACCACCATCCCTTAGGCGTGGTTATCAGCACGGCTTTCCCGTTGGCCCTGCGCCTAGGCAAAGCCGTTAAACTGCCGAGTGAAAACTACTACCAACTGACTGCCTTAGGCATTGCAAGCACTAGCGAAAGCTTGCGCCGCAGCCCCAAACAACAACAGCTGCTGGCAACCTTGCAAGCCCAAGCCGATGGCATGACAGCGTCTAGCCTTAATGCCCAGCACGACAACTGGAAAGCGGCGGCGCAACAACTCATCAACAAACAACTGCTACAAGTCAGCAGCAAACCACTGACTAGCACTGCCCCGCAAACCCTGACCAAAACCCCGGCCTTATCCAGCAACCCCGCGCAACAAGCCGCTGTCGATGCGGTCTGCGCCAGCCTAGGACAATTTGGCGTGTTTTTGCTGGAAGGCGTAACGGGTAGCGGCAAAACCGAAGTGTATCTGCAAATTATCCATGCGGTGTTGGCGCGTGGGCAGCAAGTCTTGGTGCTGGTCCCGGAAATCACGCTGACCCCACAACTTGAACAACGTTTTCAGCAACGCTTTAATGTCAGCATCGCCTTATCACATTCCAAACTCACCGACCAGCAACGCGCAGCGGCGTGGCTGCACATGCAGCAAGGCCAAGGCCAGATCATGCTCGGCACGCGCTCGGCCTTGTTTACGCCATTACCCAGGGCGGGGCTGATTATTTTGGACGAAGAGCATGACGCGTCGTTTAAACAACAAGATGGCTTTCGGTTTTCCGCCCGCGACATCGCCGTCGTCCGCGCCAAACTCCTGCATATTCCGGTGCTGTTAGGTTCGGCAACACCGTCCTTAGAAAGCCTGCATAATGTCATGCTGCAACGCTACCAATGGCTGCACTTGCCGCAACGCGCCGGCACCGCCATTGCCCCGGTGTTGCAGTTATTGGACATCCGCAATAAAACCATGCACGAAGGCTTGTCCGAACCCTTGCTGGCGCAAATGCGCCTGACCTTGGCGAAAAAAGAACAAGTGCTGTTGTTTTTAAACCGCCGGGGTTTTGCCCCTACCCTGATTTGTCATGGCTGCGGTTGGGTGGCACGCTGTCTGCGTTGCGATGCCAATTTGGTGATCCATGCCCAAGATGCGTGTTTGCGCTGCCACCATTGCGGTACGGAACAGCGCATCCCCAGCCACTGCCCCGCCTGTAAAACCCCTAAACTCAATGCCTTGGGCCTAGGCACAGAACGCGTGGAACAGGCTTTGGCTAACTTATTCCCCTACCATACCCGCGTGCGCCTAGACCGCGACAGCACCCAGCGCAAAGGCAGCCTAGAACACTATCTGCACCAAATTAACCAAGGCGAAGTCGATATTATTTTAGGTACGCAAATGTTGGCGAAAGGCCACCACTTTCCCAACGTCACCTTAGTGGCGATTTTGGATGTCGATAGCGGCTTGTTCAGCATTGATTTCCATGCCCCCGAAAAACTCGCGCAAATGGTCGTACAAGTGGCGGGACGCGCCGGACGTGCCGACAAACCGGGGTTGGTGGTGTTACAAACCCGCCAACCCGAACATCCCTTATTGACCACGCTGATCCGCGACGGCTACCAACGCTTTGCCCAAACCGCGCTCGCCGAACGCAAAGCCGCCGCCTTGCCGCCGTTTAGTTATCAAGCCTTGCTGCGGGTCGAAGCCCAAGATGCCGATGCCCCGGCGGTTTTTTTTGAGGCCGTCAAACTCTTGCTAGCGCAGCACAATAACAACCATACGCTAGTGCTAGGCCCAGTCGCCGCACCAATGGCAAAACGCGCGGGCTGGCACCGCTACCAACTGCTGTTCCAACACCACAAACGTAAAGAACTGCATAAGTTTTTAGACAAACTCATCCCCGCGCTTGCCAAACTTAAACAAGCCAAAAAAGTCCGTTGGTCCTTGGATGTGGATCCGGTGGATTTGTATTAAAGCCATTGCCCCGCCAGCGAATGCGATGCCTGTGTAGTAAACCCATCGCCATTACAGCCTTGGCAGCATCACATAGAATGCAAGCCTATCAAATTACCTTCGGTATCATGGACTAAAGCAAAAAAACCATGCTCACCTATCGGCGTTTTTCCTTTAAAAATACTGCCGCCATTTTCGGCGGCACGCGCGGCTTCTACGGCGCAATCCTGACAAGCAAAATACACTAAGGTACCGCCCAAGCCAGAAGGCACGCCTTCCATTTTTACCAGCATCCCGCACGCGCCATACAGGTTGGGCGCAGCCTCTTTGTCGGTCGGAAAGCTCCACATGTCCATATTCATTTCACTTGTTGGGGGTGGCATTTTTTCAAGCTTAACGTCGAGCATCGCTTCGTAGAACGCCTTGGCGCGTTCCATGTCTTGCACATAAATTTCAAACCAAGCAACCGGATTAGATTTCATCTTATTTCCCCTTAATTAACGGTCTATTCATTACAAAAGATAACTGGGCATAATGGATAAACTTGCGCATACCCAAACACCCCAGCCAATTATTGCCTCGCCAAAGAGGCTGTTAAAGTATTCATGTAGGAGACGCTTTAGCCTAGCCTACGACGCTAAAGTCTATGCCACAAAAATTTAAAATCAATGACTTAAAAAATCAAGAAAGCCTTGGGAGGTTTTTTTTTATAATGCTTTTATAGCCTCTAAAGCAAATGATTCGGCACGCCAATTGAGTTATCCATGCCCACAAGGTAAAGGTATATAATGCCCTGAAAAGTGTAAGTGAATTAACGTTGCTGAAGAGCTGCCGTTAATCAACACCCCCAAGTTTTCTGATGAATAAAGGTTTTGTTATGGCATCGGCTTCAGCAACAAAATTTCTTGCCTTAATTAGCGAAGATTTTAGTATCCAACGGGGGCACGCCTTGCCTTTTGGCGCAACTGTGGAACGTGGCGGCATCAATTTTTCGATTTATGCCCGCCATGCCACCCGCGTGATGCTGATGTTTTTTCTACCCGACGAAGACCAAGAAATTGCCGCCTTCCCTTTGGACAGCCAACTCAACCGCACGGGCGATGTCTGGCATGTGTTTGTCGCCGGACTCAACCCAGGTATTCAATACGGCTATAAAATCGATGGTCCGCACAACCAAGTGCATCGCTATGACAACACCGTCATCGTTGCCGACCCCTACGCGATTGCCTTAAACGGTAGGGGCAAATGGGCGGATGCCGGGCATTCCAAAAGCCCGTTTCGGCGTGCGGTGTTAGTGCCTAAAGACTACGATTGGGAATTCGACCAACCGCTAAACCGCCCCTTAGCCGATTCCATCATCTACGAACTGCACATCCGTAGCTTTAGCCAAGACCCGTCCGCGCACGCCCAGCATCCCGGCACTTTTCGGGGTCTGATTGAAAAAATCCCCTATTTGCTTGAACTAGGCATCACTGCCGTCGAATTGTTGCCCGTCACTGAGTTTGATGAGCTGGACAACACGCGTAGCCACCCAGAAACCGGAGCGGCGTTGCATAATCTGTGGGGCTATCATCCCCTGTCCTTTTTTGCCCTGAAAGCGGCTTATGGGTCGGGTGACGCGCTCGGCAGCGAAATCAACGACTTTAAGGATATGGTCAAAGCCTTACATGCTGCGGGCATTGAAGTGATCTTGGACGTGGTGTACAACCACAGCGGCGAAGGCGACCACCGTGGCCCCACTTATTCATTTAAAGGCATCGACAACAGCACTTACTATATGCTGTCCGAACACGGACATTACATGAACTTTTCCGGTTGCGGCAACACCATCAACTGCAACCAGCCTTATGTACGCAATTTTATTATGGACAGTTTGCGCTATTGGGTGATGGACATGCACGTCGATGGCTTCCGCTTTGATTTGGCCTCTATTTTAGGCCGCGACCAACAAGGCCGCGTGCTGGATAGTCCGCCATTATTGGAACAAATCGCCGCCGACCCGATCCTTGCCAGCACCAAATTAATTGCCGAAGCTTGGGATGCGGCAGGTTTATACCAAGTGGGCAGCTTTCCTAACTGGGGGCGCTGGGCGGAATGGAATGGACATTTTCGGGATGATGTGCGGCATTTTGTTAAAGGCGACCCCGGGTTTGTCGGACGCTTGGCAAACCGCTTGTCAGGCAGTGCCGACTTGTACCAATTCGGTCGAGACCCAGGTCATGGCATCAATTTCGTAACCAGCCATGACGGCTTTACCTTGCGCGATTTGGTCAGTTATAACGACAAGCACAATTGGGCCAACGGCGAACACAACAACGATGGCGACAACCACAACCTCAGCTGGAATTGTGGTGCCGAAGGCGAGAGTGCCGACCCGGACATAGCCCGCTTACGCGCCCAACAAGTGCGCAACTTGGCGACCTTATTGCTGGTTTCACGCGGCGTGCCGATGATTTTGGCGGGCGATGAGTTTGGCAGAAGCCAACAAGGCAACAACAACTCTTATTGCCAGGACAACGCCATGAGTTGGCTGAATTGGCGGGATTTGGCAATCAACCAAAGCCTATTCCGGTTTTTTCGGCTGCTGATTGCTTTTAGAAAAAGCCATCCTTTATTACGGCATGACAGCTTTGCCATTAAAGATGGCTTGGGGCTACAAATCCATTGGCACGGGCAGCACCTCAACGCGCCCGATTGGGGATATGAATCGCGCCAAATTGCCGCGCATTTTTTTGGCACCTCGGCATTAGGGGTCGCCCCTGATGTTTATCTGATCGCCAACGCCCATTGGCAAGGCGCAAATTTTCAATTGCCTAACTTAAACAACCAACGCTGGTATCGGTTTGTAGACACCAACTTGCCCGGCGACCTCGCCATTATGGACGAAGCCCATATGCCCGCGTTAACCGACCCACACCATTATTTCGTCGCGGCAAGAACCACCGTGGTATTGGTTGCCCGCTAAACATCTTAGCAAGTGCGGAAGAGGTGTTTAGGGTGGATTTACTGTGAAAAGATGATGAAAAGCCAACTTGTGGGTGACTTCTGGTTTTTATCGTACCCAAGCTCTACTCTCATCGTTATACACAAGTCCAAGCCTTGTAGGCCGGAATAAGGCTGTTTGAACGCCAGTGAAAACAGCCGTTTCCGGCACACCGCGCCCACGATTTGCCGGAAACACCACTTTTCGCTTACGCTCAAAGCGGCTTATTCCGGCCAACAAGGCTATGTTGACAAACACCGAGCAGCGCCGATTACATGTTGTCGTTGCTATTAATAAACCGGAACAGCAGTTAGTTATCGTAACGGTTTACGAACCCAGCCCCTTAAAAGGGACTGATAATTTTGCTAGGAGAACATGATGAAATGTGCGATTTGCCAGCACGGTTATACTGAAAAAGGTTTTACTACAGTCACCTTGGAGCGCAATGAAAGCGTTTTGGTGTTTAAACAGGTTCCCGCCAATATATGCGATAACTGCGGCGAGGCTTTTCTGGGTTCGGCAATCAATCAGGCCTTGCTCAGTCAAGCCGAGAAAGCATTACAACGCGGCTTTTTTTTAGAAATGGTTAATTTCACGGCCCCGACAGTTGCTGCTGAAATTTCTTTGCTTTAATTGCGTGGAGTGTAAGTGATTATGATGAAACCTTGGATCACCAAAGCCATCGCTTATTTACAGAACAGTCTGTCGCCGGTGCCGCAGGAGCTGAATGAATTGGACTGGAAATCCAATCTGTCGCCGAAAAAGGATAAGTTGTGCCAACATTTGTGTGCCTTTGCCAATTTACCCGGGGGTGGTTTTCTAGTGTTTGGTCTGGAAGATAAAACAGGCAAGGTAGTGGGTATTGATAAAGCGGATGCCGATACCATTGTCGAGCAATTGGCTAATCTATGCCGCGCTGGCGTTGAGCCTTTAGTCAATATGGATCATGCTATCGAGCTGTTTGATAATTGCGCGTTGTTATTTGTGTATCTCAAGGAAAGTGCGGTAAAACCTGTGCATCTTGCCCATAAGTCTATCGAAGACAGCTTTATCCGTAGTGGCGGCACAACGCGCAAAGCTTCGCGGCAAGATGTCGGGGCGTTGATGTTAAACAGCAAAACGCCCGTATTTGAAGAGTTACATGCTTCGACCTTGAAAAACTCCACCGAGGTCATGACGCTGTTGGATATTGCCGGCATTCATGGCCTGTTGAAAAAGCCCACGCCGACCAGTGTTGAGGAAATCATTTATTGGCTGCAACAAGAAAAGATGATTGAGGATGTGGACGGCAAAGGTTTTTACATTACCAATTTTGGCGCGTTGGCAGCGGCGCACAATTTGTCGCAGTTTGATGGTTTGGCGCGTAAAGCGGTGCGAGTGGTTCAGTATGAAGGCAAAACCAAAACGCAGGGCAGCAAGGAATATCCCGACAATAAAGGTTATGCCATTGGCTTTGAGGGTTTGATTCAGTTTTTAAAAGGCATTTTGCCGGGCAGCGAGGTTATCAAACACGCTTTGCGTAGTGACACGTCAGTTTATCCAGAAATTGCTTTGCGCGAACTGATTGCGAATGCCTTGATCCATCAGGATTTTACGATTCGCGGTAGCGGGCCGATGATTGAGATTTTTGCGGATCGCATTGAAATTTCCAACCCCGGCAAGTTGTTACCTGGCAAAAAAATTGATCGCCTGATACGGGCAACACCTGAGTCACGCAACGAAGTGTTAGCCGCTGCGTTTAGGCGGTTTACTATTTGCGAGGAGCGTGGCTCAGGCTTTGAAAAAGCGATTACCGCTATTGAGCTTTTCGGGCTGCCACCGTTGAAAATGGAAGAAACCGATAGTTCTTTCAAGGTGATTATGTACAGTCCAAAGACTTTTGCCGAGATGACGCGAGAAGAACGGATTGAGGCTTGCTATCAGCACAGCATCATTCAGTATTATGGGGCGGGCGGGATGAATAACAGTTCACTAAGAAAACGCTTTGGTATGCACGATAAGCAAAGTCCGCAGGTTTCCCTTATTATTAAGGAAGCTTTGAGTGAAGGTAGGATCAAGCTTAAAGATACAGAAAGTTCGAAAAAATTTGCAGTGTACTTGCCTTATTGGGTTTAGTTTTTTATTTAACTGTAATTCGGAAAAGTCAGAGTAAGCACAAGTACATCAGGGACTTGCTACTTAACTGCTGTTTGGAACTGTCTGCTGGGAGCTTTCTATAACAACTAGTCCTAGCCTTATTTAACTGTAATTCGGAAAAGTCAGAGTAAGCACAAGTACATCAGGGACTTGCTACTTAACTGCTGTTTGGAACTGTCTGCTGGGAGCTTTCTACAACAACTAGTCCTAGCCTTATTTAACTGTAATTCGGAAAAGTCAGAGTAAGCACAAGTACATCAGGGACTTGCTACTTAACTGCTGTTTGGAACTGTCTGCTGGGAGCTTTCTATAACAACTAGTCCTAGCCTTATTTAACTGTAATTCGGAAAAGCCAGAGTAAGCACAAGTACATCAAGGACTGGCTACTTAACTGCTGCTTGGAACTGTCTGCTGGGAGCTTTCTATAACAACTAGTCCTAGCCTTATTTAACTGTAATTCGGAAAAGTCAGAGTAAGCACAAGTACATCAAGGACTTGCTACTTAACTGCTGTTTGGAACTGTCTGCTGGGAAGCTTCCTGCAACAACTAGTCTTGTAGCGCGTAGGATGCGGTGAGGTACGAACCGCATCAATCGCGAACGATGCGGTTCCCTTCCTTCACCGCACCCTACGGCCCTACAAATCCATTGGCACGGGCAACACCTCAACGCACCCGATTGGGGATATGAATCGCGCCAAATTGCCGCGCATTTTTTTGGCACCTCGGCATTAGGGGTCGCCCCTGATGTTTATCTGATCGCCAACGCCCATTGGCAAGGCGCAAATTTTCAATTGCCCAACTTAAACAACCAGCGCTGGTATCGATTTGTAGACACCAACTTGCCCGGCGACCTCGCCATTATGGACGAAGCCGCTATGCCCGCATTAACCGACCCACACCATTATTTCGTCGCGGCAAGAACCACAGTGGTATTGGTTGCCCGCTAAACATCTTAGCAAGTGCGTAAGAGGTGTTTAGGGTTTATCGTTCCCACGCTCCGCGCTCGTCGTTATACACAAGTGTCTCAAAGCCAGTCATTCCGGGCATAGGTATCTACACAAGTTTGAGCAAGTTATAAAAGCACCGTCATACTGGCATGGATGCCAGACAAATCCGCCGGGAGCGGATTTGCATTAACCCGTTAGGGTGCAGGGCAGGATAGCCCTGCATGTATCCAGTCACATGGATGTGAATGTTCACTGTGATGGCAATGCTAAATCAAGCACTTACAGCTTACCGAAGCAACCGTCCGTGGCACTGGATTCGCTATGCGCTCTAACGAGTCCGGCATCCATGCCGGAATGACGGGCTAATTACTTTTATCGTTCCCACGCTCCGCGTGGGAATGCAGCCCCAGACGCTCCAGCGTCTTCTTAGCCTACTAACATCTCCGCAACGCAGGAGCGTTGCGGGATGAATTCCCACGCAGAGCGTGGGAACTATAAAATACCGCTTTATCAAGTCATTAGGAGAAAACTCATGCAAACGATTACGTTTACAACCGATGATAATGTCAGCCAGTTATTACAGGACATTGCCAAGGAAAACAACAAGCCCACCAATGAAATCATCGCTGAATCACTCCATTATTACGCGGAAATGCTGCAAAGAAAAAAGCTACGGCAGCAAATCAAACACGCTTCTAATGCAGTGGCTAAACAAAGCTTAGAAATCAATCAAGCCTTGGATGCGAGTCATGCAGATGGGCTTTAAACGGGGCGATGTGCATTTAGGGAATTTCAATCCCTAAAAAGGTACGGAAGCGGGAAAAATTCGTCCTGCGCTTATCGTGCAATGCGATGATTTAAATGAGGTTGACCACCCCGGCACCATTGTTTTACCACTGACAACCCAGATTCATGCCAATGCCCAACCCTTGCGGTTTAACCTTGCCGCGCGTGGAGCGTTAAACCAAACTTCCGATGTCATGATAGACCAAGCCCGCGCAATAGATAATCAGCGCATTACCTCTGAGCCGTTGACGTCGCTTTCTGGATTGGAAATGGCAACGATTGAGCGGTACATGAAAATCATTTTGGGTTTTGAGCAATGAGCCAGTTAATAACGCAGAGCTTGGGAACGAGAAGTCTTTTCTACAGTAAATCACAATGTGAATTTGAAAGACTTGACCACTGTTAGTGGGATCCCCTATGTGTCAGACTAGCCTGAGACCAATCCAACATTTTTAAAAAAAGTTGGTATCCAACAGGTATTTAAGCATTACAGGGCTTCCCCACGCGTATCGGTTTGTTCAGCCCGTTCTTGAAGAAAATCCTCACTGACGCTTTCCTCGTTTAAAAAGAAACTGTCCCAAGTATTTTCCACAGGGCAAAGTATGGGTTCCTCGCCGTTCATGCGGATAAGCACTTTTTTACCGAATCCTTAAATTGCACTTCCACTACCGCATTATTTAGCCAATGCCTGAAAAGTTTCCTCGAATTCCTGCATAAACTCGCGCCCAAGCCTTAGTTGCTCCTCAACATCAGGCGCATACGCGGTAATCGTCACGCCATCAGGGGCATCAGTCAAAACCACGCTATCGCCTTTGGCAAGCTTTAAGCGCAATAACACCCTGGCGGTAAAATCAAGCCGACGGCATTACCCATTTGGGATAGTTTAAGTGTGTGCATATTGTTCACTACAGTCGTACAAAAAAGTTGCAGACGCAATTTTCTTCAAATGTAAGAAATAAACCAACAGATAAAAAATCTTATCCTGAACAACCCTACGCACTTGAATATCGCCAATGTGCTGAGTCGTTGCCCGCTTTTATGATGGTAAACACGGATTGCCAACCTATGACAGTTAATATGTGGAAATAAGGATAGGCTTGGTTCAGGATTTTTTAGCGGCTAGAGCCCATCGGTTTAATTTTAAGATAACAGCAAGTCGCCTTGGTGGGTGTTGAAATGTTGGGATTTGTCAGCTCACACAAACCTACGGGCTTTTTTGACCGAATCCTTAAATCGCACCTCCACTGGCAAACGCACAGCCTGAGTATTGTTTTTGTTAAAAGCATTGCCTTGTAACATGATAAATCTCATCGTTGTTTGTGCAAAGCCTGGGTATATAACTGGTGCTGACCGTCAACAAGCGTGTGGCCTGTTTTTAACAGCACCTAGGTTGGGTAAAGCGGTAGCGAAACCCAGCAAGCAGAGTTTGGGAACGAGAAGTCTTTTCCGCAGTAAATCACAATGTGATTTTGCAAGACCTGACCCCGTGTGTGTTTTGACACATACAATGTGATTTTGCAAGACCTGACCCCGTGTGTGTTTTGACACATAATGTGATTTTTGAAGACCTGGCCCTGTTTTCCAGTGCTTCTCTGTTTTCCATGTGTGTCAAATGTAAGGCCTGACCCCGTGCTTTTTATGTTTTCCATGTGTGTCAAATGTAAGGCCTGACCCCGTGCTTTTATGCAAGACCTGACCCCGTGTGTGTTTTGACACATAATGTGATTTTTGAAGACCTGGCCCTGTTTTCCAGTGCTTCTCTGTTTTCCATGTGTGTCAAATGTAAGGCC
>JABFST010000409.1 GCA_013140465.1 Methylococcaceae bacterium | reverse complement strand
TTGAGACTGTAGAGACGCGATTTATCGCGTCTCCAATAGCACCCCACTGCTAAAGTAAACGCAAATATGACAGACGCGACAAATCCAGACGCGATAAATCGCGTCTCTACGGTGTTCGTTCCTAAGCACTGCTCTCATCCTTATGCCGAACCCTCGTTTCGCTATCCCTCCGGGAATGACGGGCTTTGAGACACTTGTGTATAACGATGAGAGCTCTGCTTGGTGTCTCCACTACACCAACACACCAAGCGGAGAGAACCATAATGAGAATTGCTGGCTTAGGCGTTCCAGCTTGTTTTTTATATCAGTTCTGATATATCTTTAGTGATGAAAAAACTAACCTTTCTTGGTGACTCCCTTAAATGTTTACGCAATTTCCCTGAGGAAGCCAAACAGGATGCTGGTTATCAACTGGATAAAATACAACGTGGCGAAACAGCGGATGACTTTAAGCCCATGCCCGCTATAGGCAAAGGTGTTGAAGAAATCAGGGTATATGACGATTCCGGCATTTATCGGGTTATTTATACCGCCCGATTAGCAGATGCTGTGTATGTGTTGCATGCTTTCCAGAAAAAAACTCAAACAACTTCTAAGCCAGATATAGCACTTGCCAGTAAACGATACGCCAAACTTATGAACGGTGAATACCAATGACGAATACAGACACTTTTGCAAGTGTATGGGACGCAATTGCCGATACCCCCGAACAGGCCGCTAATCTTCGGGCGCGCTCAGAAATAATGCAGCAAATTAATGCGATCATTAAGTCGAACCAATGGACGCAGACCGTTGCAGCCAGCCATTGCGGCGTTACCCAACCCCGCATGAATGATCTAATGCGGGGGCGAGTGTCGCGTTTTTCTTTGGACGCCTTGGTCAATATTGCCACGGCACTTGGGCAACGGGTCAGCGTTCATTTGGAAGCCGCCTGACCGCGTAACAATTAGATTTTTAAGATGCTTGGTTTTATCTCGTTCCCAAGCTCTGTTTGGGAACGAGATAAAAATTCATCCCTGTCGCCCTAATTGCCCTTGTGCTGATTTCTGCTTTGGCTACCAAGGCAGGTTATACCGCCAGCATTGATAACCACGGATTCAAGTTTGAGCCAGCAAAGGCAGCACGCATAAATGATTAAATGGCAGCCATTTGTTTTTGACAACCAGTGTTATGACCTAAGCCATTTACACCCTTTCCGCATGGAACACCGGCAATCCGCCGACGGCAAGGGCAACCCTGAAAGGCGTTACCAGTTTGAAGTCTGCTTTAGCCTCCATTGCTTCACTAAAACCAATTTGGGCAGCGAAAATGCCAACCTGCTTTATGGGGACAACCGCGAAATGCGGGAATTTTGTTTTGAACGTTATGAGCTATCAAAAAACTTGCCCGACATCATCCGGAACATTTTTGATAAGAACTGCTACCACACTGGACACAGCAACTATTTTCTTGTCGAGTTTATCGACAGACAGGGAACAAAAACAAATTACGAAGTGTATTTTAGCGTTTCCAGACACCAAAAAGGCTTGTTAAACCTGTTTATCCAAAGTGCCTACCCAAGAACCAAACAACCCGTATCAAAAAACAAAAAGCCAATACGTTTTAGAGTCATTGCCCACAACACCTTAAACAACAAGCCCATAAAACTGCCGACATAAAAAAAGCCCTTGAGCCTTAGCGCAAGGGCTTTTAAAACAATCAATCAGGCCTCTTTTAACTATCTATACACTTGGGTTTAGACCTAAAAACATTGGCTACTACTTAGAATTACGTAATTTAATTGCTCTACAGTAGTTAATCAACAACGCTTTTTGCGGGATGTTGACCAACAACATTTGCCAATGTTTGCTTATTAGGCGGGATAAGTGCGTAACTTTGGGTTACTCCTGCTTGTACACTTACGCTACAATTATTACTTAATTCTGTTTGTTTGTATATACAAACAGCAAGTAGCGCGTATAAAGCGCAGCGGAATACGGGAATGCGTGGTTCTAAGGAAAAGTGGGTTCAGACATGCAAAATCGCACCAACCCAACTCGTAACAACAAATCCGTTGCACAACAGATTTGTTGCCCAACCATAAAATCAACAGTGTCTGGCTAAAAAGACGCCTCCCAACCATAAAATCAACCGTGTGTGGCTAAAATGCTGCCGCCCTATCCCCATTAAGCACCCTGCTCTTCGCCATCAAACACTTTATCGTAAACTTCCGCCAAGCTTAGCGTACAGTCTATGCAGGCAAGGTTTACCGAGCCGTTAAGATCGACTGTTTCTGTCAGTTGCCAAACATCACCTAAACGTTCGTAACGTTCTATCATCACTTGGTCTTGCGCGACCAACACATAGGCTTGTAAGCTGTCAATCTTGCGGTAACGGGCAAATTTCTCGCCACGATCATACGCTTCTGTGGAAGGTGACAGCACTTCTATAATAACGCTGGGGTTAAGCAAGGTATCCATATAAGCATCTTCTGCAAATTGTGGCGTACCGCAAACAACCGCGATGTCGGGGTAATAATAGTTGTTGGCGTTAAGGGCTTTAACGCGCATGTCGTTGATATAGGCTTCGCAGGGGCGTTTTTTGAGTTGGCTGCGCAAATCTGCGGCGATATTTAAAGCAATCACATTATGCTTACGGCTAGAGCCTGTCATTGCGATAATTTGACCATCATGGAATTCGCTTTTACTTAGCGCACTGCGTTCGTGTGTCAGATAGTCTTCGGCGGAAATACTGGGGGGGGTTAATACGGCGGACATCATAAACCTCGTTGCTAAAATAAGCGTTTAAGCTTGCGTCAGATAAACTCTAACCCTAACCGCAGCAAAAACCAACTGCTTTATACAGGCTATAAGCCCGACTCCACCTCATCCTCATCTATCCCCGCCTGTTCCCGAATACTCTTAGGCAGCGGCTTTTTCACCTTCACGCCCAATTCGACAAAACTATGCGCTTGGCGGATTAGGTTGCCTTGGCCTAGGGTGAGTTTGTTCATCACGCCGTCGTAAGTGCTTTGGGCGGTGCTGAGTTGTTTGCCTAGTTTTTCCAGTTCTTCAACCAAACCACGCAGTTTGTCGTAGACCACGCCCGCTTTGTCGGCGATGGCTTTGGCGTTTTCGTTTTGGCGTTCATAACGCCAGATATTGCCGATGGTGCGCAAGGTGGCGAGTAAGGTGGTGGGGGTGACAACGATGATTTTATGTTCAAAGGCATCGCTAAACAGGCGTTCGTCGGCTTGGAAGGCGGCGATGAACGCGGCTTCTATGGGCATGAACAACAGCACAAAATCTAAGGAGCGCAAGCCTTTTAGGGTGGCGTAGTCTTTGTCGCTTAAGTTTTTAATGTGGTTGCGCACGGCTTCGGTGCGTTGTTTTAAGGCGATGGCGCGTTCGTTGTCGTCGTCGCTGGCGCAATGGCGTTCGTAGGCGACTAACGATACTTTAGAATCGATGATGA
>JABFST010000052.1 GCA_013140465.1 Methylococcaceae bacterium | reverse complement strand
GGGTTAAGGCTTGGGGGAGGGGGAGTCAAACCGGAAAAAATAGCATGGCATTGTGAAGGCAATATGAAGGGCTGGCCAGTTAAGTGGAGTACAACGGCTTTAGGCGTTATCTTCTAGGTTTGATTGCCAATACGGCAACGTCTAAAGCCGTTGCACTCCAGCTGTCCTATAACACACTTAGGTTAAACGCGCGTTCTATCAACCAAATCAATGCCAGCACGGCAATTAAAACCGAACCCCCAGTAAACACGATGCTTTGGTAAAACCGCGTGTGCCGTAGCCCATAGGCGCAGGGCAAAAAGCCGCCGACTATCGCCAATTGCCCCAATTCCACGCCGACATTAAACGCCAATAAAGACCATAACAACAGGTTTTGCGGCAAGCCTAAATCTTTAAGCACGTTGGCAAAACCCAAGCCGTGGATCAGGCCAAAACCAAACGCGACTAGCCATAGCCTACGCGTGACCAGTGGCACGAGGTTGTTTAAGGCCGCCAATAACACCGAAGCGGCAATCGCAGATTCTACCCAGCGCGTGGGCAAATCGATCACATTTAAGGTGGCAAGGCTGAGGGTCAGGGAATGGGCTACGGTGAATGCGGTCACGATTTTAGCCACATCTAACCCCGCAGGGCGAAACTGTGGCAGTGCGTGCCAGTTGCTGTTTTGGCGATAAAACACAGCGGGCAGCAAGAGGCTTAACAAAAACAAGATGTGGTCATAGCCTTGCCATATATGCCACACGCCTTCGAGCAAATATTGCCCAAACACCGTACCCGGCGTGGTGCTGCTGAGGTGCAACTGCTGTTGGGCTTGGGCGGGGCTAAACACGGCGGTTTGGGTGGTGTCTTGGTGGCTCAGGCGCAGCAAGCCCCGGTGTTGGGGGTCTATATCAAAAAACAGGCTGTAGTGGATGTCGATGTCGGTAATGGGCGCAGGGCAGTCCAGCGTAAATTGCAGCACTGAATACGCACCGTCGCTATGCTTATCGACTAGGTTTTGATGGGGCGTGAGCGCACAATCCGCACCTCCGGCACTGACCTGCAAATGGCTGCTTGCGTAGCTGTTAATGGCGGCATGTTGGCTGCGTAATTCTTGCCAAGTGATCGCGCGGTCATCGTTGGCATCTAAGCCTATGGCAAAATCCAAGTCACGCAAGGCAATGTCCCATTGGCCTTGCGCTTGGTTGCCCACAACGTTTAGCGTTAGATAACTGTCACTGGCTTTATGGGCCAAAGCCACCCCGCCAGCACTGTAAAACAGCAAAACCAAAAGTAAGCGTAGCAGCATGATGGGCCTTGGGGGTAGTGGGATGGGCGGTGGTAGGGCTGATAAATTAACATAAACTAAAGGTTGGCCTTGTGCAACTTTAGCCGCTAGCGGCAAGGTTTTAAGCCATACACACGCCCTCTCCCTCAGGGAGAGGGCTGGGGAGAGGGGAAGCCGCTAGCAACAAATCTACCAGCCTAGTCCAGCCCCATAAGCATCTACACAAGTTTTAGAACCATAATAACAATGGGTTACGCCGTGCACACTCCCTCTCCCTCAGGGAGAGGGCTGGGGAGAGGGGGAATAGGCTGAAAACGCAATGGCGGCGCATAAAGATTGTTATAATAAACGATTTAGATTCCCGCAGTTTTTTCCTCCCTCGCCCTGTCGGGTTATTAACAATTTCGCAGGAGTAATCCATTTTGACAAAAGTGCAAGATATTACCAGCCCGATGACCGCATCGGAAAAACGTGCAACCTGGTCGTTAGCCAGCATTTATGCGTTACGGATGCTGGGCCTGTTTATGATTATGCCCGTCATGTCATTGTTTGCCGAACAGCTAGACGGATCCACCCCCGCGTTAATGGGCTTGGCTATAGGCATCTATGGCATTAGCCAAGCCCTGTTGCAAATCCCCTTTGGCTTAGTGTCCGACCGTTTTGGACGCAAGTCGATTATTATCATCGGCCTGTTATTATTTTTTGCGGGCAGTGTCGTGGCGGCGCTTTCGACCAGCATTTACGGTGTGATTATTGGGCGTGCGATTCAAGGCTCGGGGGCGATAGCCGTGCCAATCATGGCCTTGGTCGCGGATTTGACCCAAGAAGTCCACCGCACCAAAGCAATGGCCTTAATCGGGCTGAGCATCGGCGTGTCCTTTGGTGTCGCGATTAGCGCAGGGCCGGTGTTGGCGGGCTTTGTCGGCGTGCATGGGCTGTTTTGGCTGATTGCAGGGCTGTCGTTGGTCGCCATACTGGTCATCAAATATTTGGTGCCTAATCCTGTGCAAACCAGAAAACACCGCGATGCGGAATGGGTATCCGGCGAATTTTTAAACATCTTAAAAAATCCCGAACTGCTACGTTTGGACTATGGCATTTTTATCTTACACGCGATACTGACCGCCAGTTTTGTGGTCGTGCCGTTATTGATGCGCGATGTGGGCTTGTTGCCCCAACTGCATTGGCAAGTGTATTTACCCGTGTTTGTCGTGTCTATGGTCGCTATCGTGCCGTTTGTAATTTTGGCTGAAAAAAAGCGCAAAATGAAACTGGTGTTTATAGCCGCGATAGCCACTTTAGTCGTCGCAGAACTGGGCTTAATGCAAGCGCACAGCGGCTTGTTTGGCATCATCGGGTTTTTGTGCGTGTTTTTTACGGGCTTCAATTTGTTAGAAGCCACTTTGCCATCGTTAATCTCCAAAACCGCGCCCGGCGATTTAAGGGGCACAGCGATGGGGATTTACTCCACTTGCCAATTTTTGGGCGCAGGTATAGGTGGCAGCATAGGCGGCTGGTGTTATGGCGAATATGGTGCTCCGGGTGTGTTTATGTTTTGTGCCATAGCGGCGTTGAGTTGGCTGCTGCTGTCGCTTAGCATGACCCCGCCGCGCTATTGGGCAAATATGCTGATCGCCTTGGACGGCTTAAGTGCCGCCGCTGCCGATGCGTTTGTCGCCGATGTGCTGACGATTGCGGGCGTGGAAGATGTGACTTTGCATTACGATGAATCAGTCGCCTATCTTAAGGTAGATAACCAACAACTGGACAAACCCCAGTTGCAGCAACTGATAGACAAGCATCTTAATAATCTGGCTTAACGGTAACAGCCTTTAGGGCGCAGTGGCTTGGCAAGGCTTAAAGCCAGCCGTTGCGGCACATTTACAGTATTCTTCTAGGCGCGGTTTAGCCGCGCCACCAACGACTGGCCTTAGTTTTTGGCTACTATTTTTGGCGCAATGCCAAAATGCTTAATAGTGTTTAGCCATGAGCAAAGTTCCGTTTATTGAACAGAAATAAACTGATTACCGCAGCGTATGCTGGCTTCCCGTTTAAGCTGGGACAGTTTGGGTGTCGTTCGCTGAGCGGAGTCGAAGCGAATCCCGCCGCCGGCTTCGACTCCGCTCAGCCAACGGCTCCTCAGTACCGCTTTAAGTGAGTAGCCCGTATGCCTATACGCGCAATAGG
>JABFST010000405.1 GCA_013140465.1 Methylococcaceae bacterium | reverse complement strand
CATCCTGCATGGCGGGCTGTTCCGCACTTACACCAGTACAGATGTGATAGGCGTTGAAGTGGGGGGGGCGGTCAAAAATGTCTTGGCGATTGCTGCAGGCATAGCCGATGGCTTAGGCTTTGGCGCCAACACACGCGCCGCCTTAATCACGCGTGGGCTCAACGAAATCATCCGCCTAGGTGTGGTGCTAGGGGGCAAACAAGAAACGTTTATGGGCTTGGCGGGCTTAGGCGACCTGATTTTGACCTGTACGGACAACCAATCCAGAAACCGCCGTTTTGGCTTGGCTTTAGGTTTAGGCCAAGACCGCCATACCGCCATCGCCGACATCGCCCAAGAAATTGAAGGCATTTCCGCCGCCAAAGAAACTTTTTTACTGGCCCAAAAACACGGCATAGACATGCCTATCACCGAGCAAACCTACAAGGTCTTGTATGAAGGCTTAGACCCGCGCACCGCCGTACACAACTTATTGGCACGCGAACAAAAAGCCGAATCGTAAACACACTGCCCATAACAGCCTATTTGCGCAATCTGGGGCTTAAGCTATCAATTTAGGGTGATTCCAGCACTGAAAGCCCATTCGCTTTTGCCGCTTGCGCCGCCTTAGCATTATTTGCCGCGCTCTCTTTTTGCTGGTTGGACAAAAACGTACCCCCTAAAATAACCGCCATCACCAGCAAATACACCACCGACGCAACGCGCCTGGCTTTTTTGCTTTGTTCATAATGATTCATCATCAACCTCTTATTTAAAATGTGGCACAGGCCAAAAAAACCAAAAATCAACGTATTATTGCAGTTTGATGGTATTCACCCAATCTTTTTACTGAAAAGGACTTTTTAATAACGTAATTTTAACTCCAATTCTTGCCCAATTGATAAGCAATAGCAAACTTACCATAGCCTTAATCTTAATCAATGAAGCCGAACATCATGGGCGCGCCCAGCCAATCTTTAGGTTTAGCATTTAAATAATGATTTGAGACCTCCCGTCATGGGACTATAATGTTCCTATGAAAATAGTTGCAATTAAGATCCTTAGAGAATTTTGGATGCTTTTCCCAGATGCCGAACAACCTTTAAAGGCGTGGGTAGATGAGGTCAAACAAGCAGCTTGGTCGCAACCTGCGGACGTTAAGGCGAAGTACCGTAACGCCAGCATTTTGAAGAACAAACGTGTTGTTTTTAATATTAAAGGTAATGATTACCGCATTGTGGTATCGGTTGCTTATCGGTTTGGTGCCGTTTATATCAAATTTATAGGCACACATAAGCAGTACGATGCTATTGATGCCGAAACCGTAGAACTGGAGTAATGATCATGGAAATCCGCCCTATTCATACTGACGATGACTACCAGGCCGTATTGCGTGAAGTCTCGGCTTATTTCGATAACGAACCTGAATTCGGCTCGCCTGAGGGTGATCGTTTCGAGGTCTTGCTGACATTGCTTGAAGCTTACGAGACTAAGCACTTTCCGATTGATTTGCCTGATCCGGTTGAGGCTATCAAATTCCGTATGGAGCAATCCGGGCTGACACCGAAAGATTTGGTGCCTATGATTGGTCGCCTTAATCGTGTCTACGAGGTACTGAACCGGAAGCGTACACTGACGCTACCTATGATCTGGAAGCTGCATGATGCACTGGGTATTCCTGCTGCAAGTCTTATTCGCCCTACTGCCCGTTAGCGTCGGACCGCGATCATCTCTAGCCCATCGCCACAAGCTAACCAGTAAAATTGCAAAAAACACTAGTGTTTTTCTGCCGTTGCTATATAATACACGGCTTACCAGAGTTATCGATGCCTCGGTGGCGAAATTGGTAGACGCAAGGGACTTAAAATCCCTCGGCTGTAAGGCCGTGCCGGTTCGACTCCGGCCCGAGGCACCAAATTTTCAAAGGCTTCCCATTTATTGGGTAAGCCTTTTTTATTACCCGCAAAAAATATCACCCCACAACCCTACGCTACAGGGTTTGTCACTAGTCATAGCCAGCACCCCACAAACGGTAATTTTACCTAGCCAACAATAAACGACATCTGAACAATTTTTGCGTAAAATGCCCAGCCAGCATTAACAAGTCCTTAAAGATTGCCTTTATGTCTCAGCAAAAATCAAAACTTGCCATCTTGTTCGCCGATATATGCGACAGCACTGCACTTTATGAACGGGTGGGCGATGCCTTGGCGCGGCATTTGACAGCCCGCTGCATCACCACGATGCGTGGTCAGCTCAAACCGTTCCAAGGCGTGCTGATTAAGACCATCGGCGATGAAATCATGTGTACCTTCCCCAACGCCACCTACGCTTTTGATGCGGCTTGCGCGATGCAAAAAGCTGTGCGCAGCTTGCCGGCCGAGCATGGCATCAGCCTACATATCCGCATCGGCTTTCATTATGGTGACGTGTTGTGTGAGGCGGGTGACGTGTTTGGAGACGCGGTCAATGTGGCGGCTAGGGTCGCCAGTGCCGCGCGTATCGATCAGATTATGACCACACTCGCCGTACACGATGCCTTGCCCCCCGCCTTGCAAGACCAAACCCACCAAATCATGAATGCCGAGTTTAAAGGCAAGCAAGAAAAATACCCCATCTTTCAGATTACTTGGGAAGAAGACGACGAGCAAAGCACCCGCTTTAACGCCACCCTACAACGCCAAACCGTCACCAACGCCCAAGAACTCATCTTGCAATACGGCGGGCAACAGTATCGGATCAACGCCGAACACAACCGCGTCATCATCGGGCGCGGCGACACTTGCGACATCATCGTCAATAACAATCTCACGTCCAGGCAACATGCCCGCGTGGAATACCGCTTCGGGAAGTTCGTGCTGGTGGACCAAAGCACCAATGGCACTTATTTACGCAGCCCCGAGGGTCAAGTCATCCACCTCAGCCGTAACGAAATGATTTTGCAAGGTGCCGGCAGCTTTAGTTTGGGCCAAGCCAGTTTTGACCATCGCCACGAATTGATTAATTTTTCTATTGTGTTAGCTTAATGTGCCGTAGATTTTGCGTTAGGGCTTAACACTCAATACTGTCAAGTAAAACGCAGCTTACTGGCTTACACAACCCAAGCAATAACTAAAACACAGCACATCTCCAACCATCATCCTGAGCTAGCCCCATGAACGGAAAAGAATTCTACTCAATGCTATACACCGAACTCAATGCCATCCGCGCCCAAAGCGACAAAGACGACGGCATCAACGCCTTTAAAATCACAGAAAGCGGCTTAATTCCTGTTGATGAAAACGACGATGACTGCGATATTGTGTTTGGGCGCAGCGCCATCCATTTTTATATACCCAACCATGCCAATGGCCCTTCCAGACGCCGCCCAGCGACCTCAAAATCGCCGGACGTGTTCCGGTTGCTGACCCAATTGCCCGAGTTTTCAGTCCTCAGTGATTCCGAACTGGACACGCTTGCCAACACGGCCTTGCAA
>JABFST010000423.1 GCA_013140465.1 Methylococcaceae bacterium | reverse complement strand
GCCCAATACGACTCTATCGCCATCAAACGCCAAGTCAGCCGCGACGGGCAATCCTTGTTTATGCTGAACGGCTCGCGCTGCCGCCGTAAAGACATCACCGATTTGTTTTTGGGCACAGGCTTAGGCAGCCGCAGTTACGCGATTATTGAACAAGGCACGATTTCGCGCATGGTTGAAGCCAAGCCCGAAGATTTGCGCATCCATATCGAAGAAGCGGCGGGTATTTCCAAATACAAAGAACGCCGCAGCGAAACCGAAACCCGCATGAAGCACACCCGCGAAAATTTGGAACGCTTGGAAGATTTACGCGAAGAAGTCGAAAAACAACTCAAACACCTGCAAAAACAAGCCGAAAAAGCCGAAAAATACACCGAACTCAAAAAACAAGAACGCCAGTACAAGCTCGAATTGCTGGCGATGCGTTGGAACACTTACCATCAAGCCGCGCTGCAACTGGAAACCAAGCTGCAAGCCGTCGCTGCCGAGCATAACCGCTTATTTGTTGCCGTGCGCGATCTCGACCACGCGCTAGAAAGCCAACGCGCCGCCCATAAAACCCAGCAACAACACTTAAACACGGCCCAAGGTGATTATTACAGCGTGGTTGCCGAGGTCAGCGGTTTGGAACAAGCGATTAAACACCATGCCGCCAGCCACCAAGAAACCAGCCTAGACTTAAGCCGCAGCCTCAGCCTGGCCGACCAACTGTTAAGCGAAATCGACAGCGAAGGCATGGCTTTGGCAGATATTAAAGAAAACCTGCTGATCGCCGAAGACCGCTTTTTAGACTCCGAAACCCGCTTAGCCGAGGTTTTGGCGCAACAGCAAACCGGACAGCAACAACAAACCGACTGGCAACAGCAATGGGAAGCCTACCGCACCGAAAGCGCACGCTACAAAGAACAAGCTGAAGTCCATAAAGTCACGGTCTTGCAACTGGAAAACCAAAGCCGCCAAGTGCAAGCGCGGATCGAAAAACTGCAACGCGAACAAGCCGATTTGGCTAACAGCGAGTTGCAAACCGACCTTGAAACCTTGGATGCGGACATTGAAATCATCGGCTATCAACGCGACAACCACCAAGCCCAGCTAGAACAATTGCAGCACCAAATCCGCGAACAACGCCAGCATGTCAAACAATTGCACGATGCCTTGCACAGCCGCCGTTCCGAAAGCCACAGCATAAAAGGCAAAATCACCTCGCTAGAGTTGCTCCAGCAACATGCAATGGGCAAAGACAACAAAAACCTCGGCACTTGGCTCGCGGATCGGGGCTTGGACAAACAAGCGCGGCTGGCCGAGTTTTTGGACGTGGCGCCGGGCTGGGACACCGCCGTGGAAAAAGTGTTGGGGCATTATTTGCAAGCCTTGTGCGTGACTGCCATCGAACCTCTGCTAGGCCATTTAAGCAGCCTTAGCGACGACACTTTAAGCCTGTTTGCCACCCAGCCCCACACCGACACCACACCTAAGCCCAACAGCCTGTTAAGCAAAGTGACCGCACCTTGGGATTTAAGCGCTTTGCTAGCGGGCATTTATTGCGCCGATGACCACGCCAGTGCCTACGCCTTAGCGGTACAATTGGCGGCGCATGAATCGGTCATCACCCCAGACGGCACTTGGTTTGGCGCCACATGGGCGACGATCAGCCATCACCAAGACAGCAAAGTCGGGGTGTTACAGCGCGAAAAAGAACTGCGCTTGCTAAAACAACGCCTCACCGTGTTGCTGGCGGAACTGGACGAGTTTGAAGAACAATTGGCCGACACCGAATCTGCCTTAAAAGATGCCGAAAGCCAACGCGAAAGCATCCAACAACAAGACAACAAACTGGGCGCGGAACTGTCGGTTAAAAGTGCCGAATTCAGCGCCTATTCGGCGCGTTGGGAAAACCAACAAACGCGCTTAGGGCAAATCGCCAATGATTTGGCAGAATTGCACCTCGAAGCCAACGAACACGCCGAAGCAATAGCCGAATCGCAACTGTTGCTGGCATCAGCCGAAACCATCATGGCAACCCAAGCCCAGCAACGGCAACACCTAGAAGCCGAACAGCAACTGTTACAAGCCCAACACGAACACACCGCACGCGCCGTCAACGAAGCCCGCGCCCAAGTCTACAGCCTTAAGGCCGAATGGGATGGCTTGCGCAATGCCGAAACCAACAGCCAAAAACAATTGGAACGCTTAACCCAGCAGCATCAACACGCCGTGCTGCGCATAGATGAATTAGAACACAAGCTGGCACAACACCTTGCGCCTTTAGACGACGAAAAACACCAGCTAGCCGAGCGTTTGCTGGATAAAGAACGGCTAGAGGCCGAATTAAAAAAACAACGCCTACACCAAGACAGCCTGGAACAAGACATCAGCAGTCTTGCCGAACAGCATTTGCACAGCCAACGGGCCTTGGAAAAACAAAAAGAAAGCCTGGATGCCCTGCGCTTTGAACTGCAAGAAAGCAAAGTCCGCCAACAAACCGTCAACGAACAACTTAAAGACATTGAAGCCGATGCCGAACAGGTGTTAAAAAACCTGCCCGAATCTGCCGAAGAATTGCGCTGGAAAGCCAAAGTGGACGATTTGACCGGACAGATTGAACGCTTAGGCACGATAAACCTGACCGCAATCGAAGAATACAAGTCGCAAGCCGAGCGCATGAACTTTCTGAATGAGCAACAAGCCGACCTCATTACCGCGCTAAACCTGCTGGATCAGGCCATTAGCAAAATAGATAAAGAAAGTAGGCTGCGTTTTAAGGAAACATTCGATAAAATAAACAACGGATTACAGGAAAAGTTTCCGAAGTTGTTTGGCGGTGGACAGGCTTATCTGGAGTTGACCGAGCAAGACTTGCTGGAATCGGGTGTTAATATCATTGCCAGACCACCCGGCAAGCGCAATAGCTCCATCCATTTGTTATCGGGTGGGGAGAAAGCACTAACCGCAGTCGCGTTGGTGTTTTCAATTTTTGAACTCAATCCCGCCCCGTTTTGCTTGCTTGACGAGGTGGATGCCCCCTTGGATGATGCCAATGTCGGGCGGTTTTCAAAAATGGTCGAAGAGATGTCGGCATCCGTGCAATTTTTGTATATCTCCCACAACAAAGTGACAATGGAGATAGCCCAACAATTGGCGGGTGTAACGATGAAAGAGCCGGGCGTGTCCCGGATGGTCGCAGTTGATATAGAAGAAGCAGTGAGTCTGGCGGAAAGCTAAAATGGATAAAGAACTATTAAGAATTGTAATTATTGCAACCGGCCTGATGATTATTATGGGCATGTTGGTGTGGAGTTATCTCAGGAGCAAAAAATCACAGGAGGACGAAGCCAGTTTGTTTGACCAAGCCGAATTTAAGACAGCAAAAACGCCTACTTTCGACTTCCCTGACAGCAGCGATGAGGACGACGCACCGCTAAGCGCTTCTAACCAGCATTTTTTCGATCCCGATGATGCGATGTTCGAG
>JABFST010000347.1 GCA_013140465.1 Methylococcaceae bacterium | reverse complement strand
TTTTACCGCTATCCAAGCCCAAAATATGGTCTTCGGCGGCAAGGATCAACGCTAATTTTCGCCCTGTGTCGGCAGCAAAATAATCGCTATAGGCAAAGCCGTGATACATCGCCGCGACCACTTCGATTTTTTCTAGCAACACCGCCACCGCTTGTTCTTGCAATAACGTGGGATCGCCTTTGCCGCCCGCATCGGCATAAAACCTTAATGCCTTTTGCAAATCAGCGGCAATGCCCAAATAATCCACCACCAAACCCGCTGGCTTATCCAAATAAACCCGATTCACCCGCGCGATGGCTTGCATCAGGCTGTGGCCTTGCATGGGTTTATCAATATACAAAGTGTGCAAGCTCGGGGCATCAAAGCCAGTGAGCCACATATCACGCACTATCACCAGTTTTAATGCGTCGTTATTGTCCTTAATGCGCGCAGCCAATAACCTGCGTTGCTGTTTAGTGGTGTGATGTTTAGCCAGTTTGTAACCGTCCGACGATGCGGCAGTCATGACAACCTTAACCACGCCTTTAGTTAATTCGTCAGAATGCCATTCGGGTTTAATTTTAATGATGGCTTCGTACAAGGCCACGGCAATACGCCGCGACATGCTGACTATCATGCCTTTGCCCGCAAACACCTCTTGCCGTGCGTCAAAGTGGCTAACGATGTCTTGGGCGATATTGTTTATACGTTGTTCACTGCCTATCAAGGCTTCAATTTGTGTCCACTTGCTTTTCGCTTGTTGGGTTTCGGCTTGCTCGTCTTGTGCCAGTTCTAGGTCTAATTCGGCAATCAGGTGTTTGCCTTCATCGCTCAAGGCAACTTTAGCTAAGCGACTTTCATAATAAATGCTCACCGTCGCGCCATCTTCCACCGCTTGGGCTATATCATAAATATCGACATAATTACCAAAAACCGCTGGCGTATTCACATCGGTAGATTCAATCGGTGTGCCCGTAAAGCCCAGATAAGTCGCATTCGGTAAGGCATCGCGCAAATATTTGGCAAACCCGTACACGACTTTTTTACCCATCACCACGCCATCAGCATCTTTCTCGTCGATGGTTTTGGCAGCAAAACCATACTGGCTGCGGTGCGCTTCATCCACTATCACCACGATATTACTGCGCGTTGATAAGGCCTCATAGCGATTGCCATGTTCGGGTTGGAATTTCTGAATCGTCGAAAAAACCACCCCGCCTGAAGCCACTTGCAACAGTTCTTTTAACTGCTGCCGACTCTCTGCCTGTTTCGGTTCTTGACGTAATAACTGGGTAGTCGCGGCAAAAGTATCAAACAATTGATCGTCTAAATCGTTGCGGTCGGTAATCACCAATACCGTCGGATTATTCAGCATCAACACCACTTTGCCTGTATAAAACACCATCGACAAAGACTTGCCGCTGCCCTGCGTGTGCCAAACAACGCCTGCTTTGCGGTCGCCTTGGGCTTGGTCTTTAACACTCGCTACGCCATAGCGTTCCGGCGGCTCTTGCACCCGGTCAGGTTCAGCCGTCGCGCGTAAGGTCGAAACAAGCGCCGCATTCACCGCGTAGTATTGATGATAAGCCGCTATTTTCTTGACCGTGTTAATGCTAATCACACCCGTTTGCGGATCTTCGGTTCTGGATTTCTCAAACACCACAAAATGCCGCAGCACATCCAGCAAGGTGTTTTTATTCAATAAGCCATTCAGCAAAATGTCTAACGGGCTAACCAAATGCGAGGCTACGCTTAAACCATCCACACTTTTCCACGCCATAAAACGGCTAAAATCTGCCGACAATGAACCCGCTTTAGCTTCTAATCCATCAGAAACAACCAACAAAGCGTTATAAGTAAACAGGCTAGGAATGGTGTGTTTGTAGGTGTCTAGCTGTTGATAAGCGGCTTTAATCGTGGCGTTTTCAGCGCTGGGATTTTTTAATTCAATCACCACCAACGGCAAGCCATTCACAAACAATACTAAATCAGGACGTTTGGAAGAGACGCGATTAATCGCGTCGGTACGCTCAATCACCGTAAATTGATTGGCAACTATGAATTCGTTATTGTCGGGATTAGCAAAATCCAGCAACCACACCAAATCGCCGCGTTCCTGGCTGTGTTGGTTATAACTGACGTTTACGCCTTCGGTTAAAGCGCGGTGGAAGGTTTCGTTATTGGCTAAAGTATCGGGGGATTGAATGCGGATAATGTCGGCAACGGCTTGTTGCCGTGCAAGTTCTGGAATATTGGGATTAATGCGCTTAACGGCGGCGGTTAAGCGGTCACTCAATACCACTTCATCGGTATGGGTGCGTTCTAATTGGTCGCTGTGAAAATAGCCATAACCTAAGCGTTCAAAGAGTTGGATGGCGTAATCTTCAACAGCGGATTCGGTTAAGCGGCTCATGGCTAATCATCCCAACTTGCACGTTCTGAATTTATATAAGCTTGTATTTCTTCAGAACTTAAACCGCCTGTTTGATGGTCTAGCAAACTATTTAAAAAATCCACCCATGCCTTACCTGCGCTTGATAAATCAACTTTTATATCCCTAGACATAGTATTTATCTTCTTGCCAGCGTAACGGATTTGTTAGAATATAGTCTGATATTTTTAAATAAGTTTCTTCGTCACGAATAATATGTTCATGAAAACGGGGTTGCCAAGAAAATGTAGGATAAATTTTTCTCATTTCAAAAGTACACCGTCCTTTATACCACTTAATAAAACGTGATAAATTTTCATGCAACATTGGATTATTATTCCCAGTAACCCCACCCACCTGTTTACCGGTAGAGACGCGATTTATCGCGTCTGGATTTATCGCGTCTGGATTTATCGCATCTGTCATATTTGCGTTTTCGTCAGCAATTGAGGGGCTATCGGAGACGCGATAAATCGCGTCTCTACGGTCATCAATTATTAATTTTTTATCAATATTGATAATGCCATGTATATGGTTTGGCATAACAACAAAATGGTCTAAAATAACAAATGGGAATTGATTTTTTATTTCCAACCAATAGGTATTGGCTAACTGTCCTACATCAGACAAGTGCATCTCGCCATCCTTAATACTACCGAAATAACAAATTTTATTTTCTGTGCAGATGGTGACAAAATAAGGCGCGTTAGAACCATAATCCCAGTTTTTTAATCGAGCAGAAGGTACTCTGTATTTGCCTTTATATTTATCAATCATAAATTACCCCCGTAGAGACGCGATTTATCGCGTCTATAATTTACCAAGCCTATGATTTGCCAAGCCTATGATTTATCGCATCTATGGTTTACACAACACCTATTATAGTTGTTGTTCACCGTGATAACGCGACAAAAGACACGACAAACCGCACCCACACAATGACAGTGCCACCATAAATTACCCCCGTAGAGACGCGATTTATCGCGTCTATAATTTACCAAGCCTATGATTTGCCAAGCCTATGATTTATCGCATCTATGGTTTACACAACACCTATTATA
>JABFST010000490.1 GCA_013140465.1 Methylococcaceae bacterium | reverse complement strand
TGACAGTTTTGTGATGACCTATGACCACAACCTTAAGCTGACGATTTTAAGGTCATGCTCAGTGGCGAAAACATCAAAAAGAATCCTATTAATTTATTGACGCTCAGCGCGTGCCAAACTGCCGAAGGTGATGACCGCGCGTTGTTGGGGTTTAGCGGTATAGCGATTAAAACCAATGCCTTAAGCGCGATAGGCACACTCTGGTCGGTTGATGACACGGCAACGGCTAAGTTTATGGATGTTTTTTATGGCAATTTGTCCAAATTGCCCAAGGCCGAAGCCTTGCGGGAAGCCCAACTCGCCTTGTTGCGCGATGGTTCGCTTAAACATCCCCACTATTGGTCGCCGTTTATCCTGGTGGGTAATTGGTAAAGTGAAAACAGCGATAGCCTGTAGACAACAAGGATAGCCATGAGCTTAACATTAACTGTCATTTCTTTTAAAAATCAGCCTATTAATGAGATTAGCCCAGTGTCTGTCGGGCCGTCAGGTGGCACAATTGGGCGTTCTAATGACAATTCTTTAATATTGCCCGACATTGAAAAATTTGTCTCCAGGCATCATGCTGCCATTCATTTTGAAAACGGCGACTACTATTTGTCAGACACGAGCTTAAGCGGCGTGTTTGTCAATGGTCAGACCACGCCGTTAAATAACAGCACCATCCGCCTTGATGCGGGGATGCAATTAAAAATTGGTGAATATGAAATTGCCGTATCTGTGCAAAAAGAATCGGCAGCGGATGATTTTGACTTTTTTATCGACCCGCCCAGCACCCAAGCCACGAACTCTGCGCCTATAGATGAGCCTTGGGCGGCATGGGAAGAACCTGTCGCCAACAGCTTGTTTGCCGATAATGACAATTACGCCAGCCATGATGAGTTAGTCAGTGCGCCACCACCGCCTGCGTCATTTGTTAGCAGCTTAAACAATACTTCACCGCTGGCCTCTAACTATATTCCCCCGCAAGTCCAGGCCACGCCCGTCGCTGAGGCTATCCCCGATAATTTTAATTTTGATGATTTTTTTGCTGGGGCAGAAACAACGGCAAGTGCGGCTCCTGCTTTGCAAAAGCCCAGTGCAGTCGATGATTTTGACAGTTTTTTTGCCGCTGCTTTAGGTGATCTTGCTCCAGAGGCTGAGCCGTCTTTAGGCTTGGGCCATGCGCCAACAGCAGCGTCGCATGAGGTGGTTGCGGAGCTAAATTCCCCCTTAGAGCCGTTATTTAGTTTAGACAAGGATGTGCCTAGCACTGATGATAGCGATACAGAAGCCTTGCCATTAGCAACAAAACCTATTTTTCATAACGAAGTTGCACGGGTGCGTCCTCCTGTAGAGCCTTTATTCACCTTGGATGACGAGGATTTGCCAAACGCAACAGAACCCAGCCTCTTTGCGCTGTTTGCAGATCCCGAGGCAGATTTAAACACGCCTGAACCTGAAGCGGATACAAGGGCGTTGTTTGCCAAATCGGATAACCATGTTTTTAGCCAAGCTGCTAGCCCTGCCGATACGCCCTCTTTGAGTAGTACCCGCCTGTTTGCTGAACCAATACCCACTGATAGCCTAGAACCCGTGGCTGACACTACTCCAAGCAACATGTTTGCTGCGCCACCGCTGCCAACAGATAGCCACCCCGCAGCGCCAATACCGCCTACCCCGTCACGCCCACCTGAGGCTAACCAGCCTAGTCATACGCCTGATACAGACGGGCCTGCGCTAGCCGCTTTTATGCAAGGCTTAGGGCTTCCTGCCCATACCTTGGCGGTTGGGCAACAGGCCGAAACCCTGCATAGGGTAGGGCAGATGTTTAGAAAACTCATTGATGGCACGGTGGCGGTGTTAAGAAGCCGTGCCGAGTTTAAGAGTGAATGCCGTGCCAGTATGACGGTGATCCGTGCGGCGGACAATAATCCGCTGAAATTTACCGTGGCGACTGACGAGGTGTTAAAACAACTGATCGACAATAACACCGATGGTTTTTTGGCATCCACGACGGCGATAGAAGAAGCCTTTAACGACATTATGGGCCATCAACTGGCTATGCAAGCGGGCATACAGGCATCACTCAATGATTTGTTAAAAAGCTTGGATCCTAGCCTGATTGAAAAACAGTTTGAAAATGGCATCGTGTTACAAAAAAAATCCAAGTGTTGGGACAAATATGTGGAAACTTACCGTAACACCGTTGAAGAAGCAGTAGATAATTTCTATGGCGACGAGTTTGTTAAAGCTTACGAAAAACAAATGGGCTTATTAACAGGCCGCCGCAATAAGGGCTAACACCAAGCATTTGCCTTACACCCATACACATCATCAGCGGGAGTGCGAAACAAAACGATGTCAGAAAACAACAAAACGGTTTGGTCTGAAGGCATGTTCCTTAGGCCGCAACATTTTCAACAACATGACCGCTATTTTGAAACCCTAGTACGCCAACGCTGTGCGAGTTTGCAGCCTTATGATTGGGGTTTTAAAAAATTCAAGATCGAT
Source organism: Methylococcaceae bacterium (assembly GCA_013140465.1). Classification (GTDB taxonomy): domain Bacteria; phylum Pseudomonadota; class Gammaproteobacteria; order Methylococcales; family Methylomonadaceae; genus Methylobacter_C. Next base: position 978 of record JABFST010000490.1, on the reverse strand, counting down.
GTCGCCCAACTCGGCTTGGGCAAATTTTCCTTGGCTGAATGCAGCGGTATTTTTCCTGACGGCACGCCGTTTGAACTCTTGGGCGATGATTTGCCCGAACCTATCGACATTGCCACTGATGTGCAAAACCAGATCATTTATTTGGCTTTGCCTACCCAACGTCCCGGCGCGGTCGAGGTTGACACCGACGAAAACCCCAGCAATTTGGCAAGATACCATGCCGAAGAGTTAAAGGTTAGGGATGCTAATGTCGCGACTAACGCCACCGAACCCGTCATGGTCGCCAAGCTGCACAGCCGTTTGCTGTTGGAAGGGCAAGAACGGGACGGTTATGTGTGCTTAGGCATTGTCAGGGTGGTGGAGTCACGCACCGATAAAAACATCATTTTGGATGATTTCTATATTGCGCCGCATTTGGATTGCAACGCCAATGCGTCTACCAAAGGCTATATTAAAGAGCTGTATGGCTTGTTGCATACGCGCGGGGTAGCCTTAGGCGGTCGCGCCTCCGAATCGGGTCGTGGCGGTGTGGCGGAAATTTCAGACTACATGCTGCTGCAATTGGTCAATCGGGTAGAACCGTTATTTGAACATTTGCAAAACATCCCTAGTTTTCACCCAGAAAGCTTTTACCGCTTGGCGGTACAGCTGGCGGGCGAGTTGTCCACCTTCTGCAAGGCCAACAAACGGCCTGTGAGTTTTGCAGCTTATAACCATGATGATTTGCAGCAAACCTTTAAGCAAGTCATGAATGAATTGCGCGAATTGCTGAGTTCGGTGCTGGAGCAAAACGCCATCTTGATACCGCTGACCGCACCCAAATATGGTATACGCGGGGCAAAAATCCCCGACCCCAATTTGCTTAGAGACGCGGTTTTTGTGTTGGCAGTCAATGCCCAAGTGGCTATCGAACAGTTGCGCAGCGGATTCCCTAGCCAAGTCAAGATAGGCCCTGTAGAGCAAATTAACCTATTAATC
>JABFST010000322.1 GCA_013140465.1 Methylococcaceae bacterium | reverse complement strand
CTTGGGGTCATCTTGCCATGCAGGGCAGGGCTGCTGATACCGCGCACTTGGTCAGCCGTAAACAGGATCTCCAGTCCAGAATCCGCCGCCAAGCGCAACAGCCCGCTGTCCAGCGATTGCGCGGGGATATGGTAATTGCGGGCGAGATCATCCGCAACCACAGTGCTGATGCAAGCGAGTAAACCCAGCCCCATGCCGACACTAAGGGTGTTGCGCAGCTTGAGGTGGGTGCGGGGTTTGTGGTTATTGTTGTTCATCGGGTTCTCCTGGTTGATGGCTGTTATCAACTAAGACGAACGAGGGGCTGGTTTTTTACAGTGCCGCTGATATTTTTCGTTGTGGGCTGGCTGCTAAGCATCTTTAGGAGGGTGTCGGAAAGTTAGCTTGTTCATGATGCAATAAGCAAGTTCTTATTAGTTGAAGGCAATTGCGCTAGACCTGCGAGGTTTTAAAAACCTCGCAGGTCTTTATCCCGCCGCTCATGAGAAGCTACTGCAAAAAAGAATAACATACTGATTTTTTTGGTTATGCGGCGCTAATCCAACCTTCGCAGCTTGTAGCTCGGAATAAACCGTTTTGAGCGTAAGTGCAAAGGTGTTTCCGGCAAATCGTGGCGGCGGTGTACCCGTTTTCAGTTAAGTTTAAAACGGCTTATTTCAGCTGACTTGGCTAGTATTTTATCCAACCTTCTACTAAACTTACTCGATTTTCCTACATTGATTCGGATTTTAATTTTTTACCATGACATGCGAATGGGATGAAAATAAAGCGGCAACCAACCATTCGAAGCATGGTGTTTCTTTTGATGAAGCAAAAACGTTTTCGACGATCCGTTTTATGTGGATTTCCATGACCCTGACCATTCCTATGGGGAACACCGTTATCTTCTGCTTGGTCAATCGGCACAAGGGCGATTGTTGTTCGTTTCGTACATGGAGCGCAACGACTTCATCCGTTTAATCAGCGCAAGAGAAGCAACACCATAGGAGCGTAGAGCATATGAACAAAATTGAAGCAGAAGACGAATTAAGGCCAGAATACGATGTACAAAATTTGCAAGTTCGGAAGCTGGGTTCGAAACGCAGAAACTTTTGCGATACGGTTCGTTTAGAGCCTGATGTGATAGCTGCGTTTCCAAACGCGGAAGCCGCAAATGAAGCTTTGCGCTATCTAATCGAAATTGCCAAGCATTCGGCGAGCCTAACTCAACGATCCAGCGGACTCAGCTAATGCTACGCCGCTGAGCTTTGGGTTAAACCAAGCAAAGCAACCACTGAAAATGAGCCGCGTAGGTTGGATTGGCGATAAGCAAACCCAACAAAAACAGGGTGTTGGTGTGATTGAGGGCTGATGTTGGGTTGCCAAAAAGCACGGCAACCCAACCTATGCGGCTGCGCAACTGTAAGCTAAGACAAATTTAAAAACTCATCCACAGTTAAACCCGCATTTCGGATTAATGCGCGTAACGTACCAACAGAAAGCTCTTTGTGTTGAGGGATTGAAAGGTTCACACGCATTCTGGGTTTTACCATGACAACATGGCTACCCACCTGACCAATTTGTTGCCAACCCAATTATGTAAGACCTTAACTGCGTCTTTGCCAGAAATATGACCTAGTTTTCCCATAGGTTAAACCGCAACCAAAATAGGCGGCTGGTTTTTGGGAAAGGTAATAGAAGATATAGCTTTTTGGTCTTCCGCCCATAACCAAGCAATAATAGCCTCCTTAATATTTTCCAAGGCTTCTTGCTCATCCGCTCCTTGGGAAACACAACCAGGAAGGGCAGGACACTCAACAACTATCCAGCCATCCTCTGCTGCTTCTAACGTGACATGGAAATTCATACTTATTTCTCCAATAAAATTGGATGTTTTTAACAACGAATAGCTAAGCTCGGTGAACAAATTCGTGGGTAATTTTTTGCAGACAGGATTTTCATCAACCAGCAAAGCAATATGATACCGCGTGGCTTGCCACTTCAACAGGCTTTCTCCAATCGCCACTTAGATCTGTAGGGTGTTTAAGCGCAGCGCCATACACTTGTTGCCCCCACCTAGCCGCAAATCTATCATTATCCACCTCAAGCCTGTGGTGTTGAGGCAGGAATCGTGGTTGTTTTGGTGTATGGCTCTGCGCTTTATACACCCTACGCGCTCATGAGAAGTTACTCTATTGAGATTTAACATATTGATTAATAAATGAAATGCTCTTTAAGGCAGCAGTAACTTAGAGTCTACCCCCTTTAATTCCTTGCCTATTGCCTCCAGTCCGACTCTTCCATGAATAGCATCAAGTGCCGATTTTTTGCGGGGTGACTATCAAGCCTCTTGTTTTTATCCATATTTTGTTAAATTATGTGTGGTTATTATTGATGTTGTGTGGGAATGCCCGTAGGTATGCCACGATTAGTTTTGGACACAGATTTTTGGGGAGGAGGTAATGCCTTCCCGTCTACATCCCAAGTAAGGGGGAATCATGGCAGAAGATACAAAAGTAGCGGGTGGCTTGACTGGGGCCATGCCGATAACAGTGGTGCTGGCGATGCTGGCAAGCTTGGTTTTTACGCATTACTTGCCGTACAAGGATGAGCGTCCAACAAACAAACCTATTTCTGCAGTTTATCAGGCAGCACAAGATGTGGACTCACGCTTATGGCAAGATCCGTTTGCGGCTGTTGAAGCGGCTAGCGTAGCGCCTGAAACTGAAAAAGTGACCCTCGTGTTTAGCCACAAAAACCAAACCTTACGCCTAGAAGCGACGCGACCAAACGCCAAGCCACCGTCCCACGGCCCTGAACAGATATATTTTGGCAAAAATGTTGCCAAGATCAGCGACATGACCGTCATTGCCGTCACCTTGCCCGGCGAACCCTACCAAGAGGCCGCAGAACAGCGGATGCGGCGGCGTTACGCAGTGCTTTCCGGTTTGGCTAATCAGGACTACACCCCTGATGATGAACAGCATATTGGCTACTTTCAACCTACAGGCACTTATGGCCTACAAAAACGGGTGGCGTTTGAGTGGTGGTCGGGAAAGTCTGCCGATAAAAAAGTGCTGCTCTTGTGGGTGGACGAGTCCAGTTTGTTCGGGCATCCAGCGGCAAAACTCAAAGCCCTATTGGAGCAAGCGATAGCCAAAGCGAAGCCTAACAATATTTCATATACTGTCATAGGCCCAAACACTTCCTCACTGTTAAGGGATATGTTGAGGGAAGTCAACGATCAGAAACAGAAAACAAATCCGACCGTGCCAGACTGTGTTGATAAACCAAGTAAGCATTCGCACGTTTCAAAGTCGGTAAAAATCAATTCAAACTGTATAACTTACTACGCCGCAGGGGCAACTGCCCATACGCGCCAACTTAAGCCCCTATCCCATTGATTAAACACGGCTTAGCCCGATGTCCCGGGCTTGTCGCAACAGGGTAAGGATGGGGTTGGGCAAACCTTGCAACGTCCGCTTTCTGGGACGT